>JBDTAC010000043.1 GCA_039924845.1 Bacteroidia bacterium | reverse complement strand
TACCAAAATGATTTATGCGCAAATCCTCGTCCGATGGGCTTATCTGAGCGATCCATTTTGAAAGAACACTTTCTTTGTTTTCTTTTTTTGCAATTCCCACCTGGTGGTATTTTGCAGCAATATGAATTGTTTCCATAGTTTTATTTTTTTGATTATTCAAAGATACCTTGAGGCTTCTTTATGATTTTCGGGATTTGGTTTTTTGTAAATTATTGATTTTTTTAATTCTATGCTTCAATGGTTGTGGATGCATACGCACGGCTGTAGTTCTTTGTTCTTCATATTCTTCAGGCATCGGAGGATCTTTTTTTACTTTATCTTTCTTTTTTGAAGGATTGGATATGCTTGCTTTTTTTGATGGCATAATTTTATATTTTAAAACTTAGGTCATTATGTTTCATTACTTTTTATTCATGCGCTTAAAAAATTTAGCAAGTACGTACCTCTTACTTCCTGGAGGACAACTTGCACTTCCAAATTTAACTCCTGTGCAAACACCCTTTGTACCTCTGCGCTTTATACTTTTTGAAACGGCTTGAATTCACTTTTTCATTGTTTTCCTATTTTTAATTGTGAAAGAATTTTCACAATAATGAATGTTTTTGAAAAATCAATCAGAACAAGTATTTTATTAATTAAAGGCATTTAAATTTATTTACTAACATGGTTGTGAAGCGTCGCTTTACTTCGAGAACTTTCGAAATTATTAGCCACTTCATCCCAGTTAATTACATTCCAAAATGCGGTAATATAATCAGGACGTTTATTCTGATAATTCAAATAATAAGCATGCTCCCAAACATCTAAAGCCAATATCGGATTTCCTTTGGATTCTGAAATATCCATTAATGGATTATCCTGATTAGGTGTTGAGCATATATTTAATTTCTCCTCGCTTATGCAAAGCCAAGCCCATCCTGAACCAAAACGCTTAGTCGCAGCCTTGGCAAATTGTGCTTTAAATTCTTCGAAAGACCCAAAGTCCTTTTTAATGGCTATCGCTAAATCACCTGATGGTTCACCCCCACCTTTAAATTTCATAATCTTCCAAAAGAAAGAGTGATTGAAGTGACCGCCTGCATTATTTCTTATTGCTTCTGGGTATTTGGAAATAGTATTACATATCTCCCCTATGCTTTTGTTTTCAGCATCGGTCCCTTTAATAGCATTATTAAGATTAGTTACATACCCCTGATGATGCTTGGTATAATGTATCTCCATAGTACGTGCATCTATGTTTGGTTCAAGTGCATCGTATGTATATGGTAATTTAGGTAATTCAAAAGACATGATGTTTTTTTTTTAAGGTTATAATTTATTTGTTACATTAAAATTAGAATACAAAAGTGAAGACATTCAACCTTTAAGGTGTTATACATCCATTAAAATATCTTACACATATCACACCTTTTTCATAAAAATCAGTATTTTAAGAAAGATGGAATCTAATGTTATTGTATTATTATTGAAGTTATTTATGGAATTCCTAACAAAAAGTGGGCGAAAACAATTTATGTATAGTTAAAAAAAACAGAGTAATCTAAATGGAAATAACAATGCTTCTTAGCTTATATATTTGCTTAAACCTTGTTATTAATTGGTTCGATAATCGTAACATGGGGGCTACCAACGGGGATTTTTCAAGTGAATTTTGAAAAATCTCTTTTTCTTCTGCTTCTCCCTTCAATTAGCATGAAAATTACGACTATTGTTGGTTAAGAAATTCAATCCATTCCTACTTTATAATCCACCTTTTCTAAAAATATAATTCTACTTTTATCTTTTCAAAAAATTATTTTATGAAACAGACCATCCGAAAAAATATTTTTTTCATCAGCCTTTTGGCGAGCACTTTTACTTTCGCGCAAGCGCAAAACAATCAAATTCCAAAACAAATTACTTTGGAAGATATTTGGTCGAGCTCCACTTTTTATCCGCAATATGTGTACGGATTGCGTTCGATGAACGACGGTGTGCACTATACTTCGTTGGATTATTTAACCGGCGATCCGTCGATTGTAAAATACGATTATGCCACGGGAAAATCTGTGGAAACAGTGGTAAAAGAATCGCAATTGATTCCGAAAGATTCTACTAGGCACATTCACATTGATAGTTATCAATTTTCGGACGACGAAAAAAAGATTTTGATAGCCACTGCTACGGAACATATTTACCGCCATTCTACGCGCGAAACGTATTATGTGTGGGACATTCTCGCAAAAAAATTAACATTGCTTTCTTCTGGTGAAAAGCAGATGTTTGCTCAATTTTCTCCGGATGGAAATAAAGTAGCTTTTGTGCGTGATAACAATCTTTTTGTAAAAGATTTAACAACGAATGTGGAGATGAAAATCACAACAGATGGGCTTTTTAACAATATTATTAATGGTGGAACAGATTGGGTGTACGAAGAAGAATTTGGTTTTGCGCGCGCTTTTTATTGGTCGCCGGATAGTAAAAAAATTGCGTTTTATCGCTTCGACGAAAGTAAAGTAAAAGAGTTTGAGATGAGTGAGTATAAACATCAATTGTATCCTTCTGTTTATAAATTCAAATATCCGAAAGCTGGTGAAACCAACTCGCAAGTGAGCATTCACGTTTACGATATAGCTTCGAAAAACACGTTAAATATGGAAATTGGTGCGGCGCAAGATACCAATCAATACATTCCGCGCGTGCAGTGGACAATGGATCCGAACATTTTGTCGATTGTTAGAATGAACCGTTTGCAAAATAAATTGGAATTGCTTTTTGCAGATGCGACAACTGGAAAATCAAAAATTATTTATACCGAAACCAGCAAAACTTATGTGGATGTAAATGAAGAAGGAGATTCGTATTGCACATTTTTAAAAAACAAAAAACAATTTATTTTATTGAGTGAAATAGATGGTTTTAACCATATTTATTTGTACAATATTGATGGAACGTTGGTGCGACAAATTACGCACGGAAATTGGGATGTGCTTGAATTTAAAGGCGTGGATGAAAAAAACAATACGCTGTATTATACTTCTACGGAAGTTTCGCCAACGGATAAAGATTTGTATTCTATTAAATTAGATGGAAAGGATAAACGAAAATTATCTATTTCGGAAGGTACAAATGATGCGAAGTTTAGTAGTAATTTTAATTATTATTTCAATGAATTTTCTCAAGCAAATACGCCTCCCTATATTACTTTAAACAATGACAATGGAAAAGAAATTCGCGTGTTGGAAGACAACGACGGCTTGAAAAAAATAATGGCAACGTATGCGCTTTCGAAAAAAACTTTTTTCACACTCAAAGATTCTGCTGGCGTTACTTTAAATGCTTGGATGATTAAACCGATTGGTTTTGATTCTACAAAAAAATATCCAGTATTGATGAATGTTTACGGTGGTCCCGGAATAAATACGGTAAATAATTCTTGGCAAGGTCCCGATTATTTTTGGCACGAAATGCTTGCCGAGAAAGGATATATCATTGTCTCGGTAGACAATCGCGGAACGGGAGGAAGAGGAAAAGAATTTAAAGATTGTACCTACAAACAACTTGGAAAATACGAAACAGAAGATCAAATTGATGCTGCAAAATACCTTGGAAAATTAGCGTATGTAGATAAAACGCGCATCGGTATTTGGGGTTGGAGTTACGGCGGTTACATGAGTTCTTTGTGTATTACAAAAGGTGCGGATTATTTTAAAACCGCTATTGCCGTTGCGCCCGTTACCAATTGGCGTTATTACGACAGCGTTTACACGGAACGTTACATGCAAACGCCGCAAGAAAATCCGGATGGATACGATAAAAATTCGCCCATTAATTTTGTCGATAAATTACGTGGACATTATTTATTAATCCACGGAACTGCCGATGACAACGTGCATTTTCAAAATACGGTTGAAATGATTAGTGCCTTAGTAAGCGCCGATAAACAATTCGATTTGTTTATTTATCCGGATAAAAATCATGGTATTTATGGTGGCAATACACGCATTCACTTGTACACCAAAATGACTGATTTTATACTTGCTAATTTGTAAGAAAAAAAAGCGTTTGAAAAATTATTTTTTTGAAGATAATTTTTAGATAATTCCGTGTAAAGAGTTTCCTTTTTCGCCTAATTTATCCACTCGTTTTTCGATCTCTGGATTTTTTTCGAGTATCGGCGAATGATGTGGTTTTATACGTGCATCAATAATTAGAGAACCTTTGCATCCCCAATGTTTATGCTCCACAAACGAATCCATTCCATACACATCGTGCGAAGGATTGCTACGCGTAAATGTAACCCATAAAAAATTATTCAGCGTTTGAGAAACGAAATCGCTGTTGTCGCAAAGAATAATCAATGGGAAATTTTGAAATAGTTCAGCATTCAGCAACGAAATTTGTTTTTCTGTTTTTTCTTCACTTTCAAATTTATCAGCTTCAACAGCAATAATTCCGGGTATTACCAATTTCGGATGACGAAAATCGTTTTGGAAAATTATTTTTTCGAGACTTGTTCCGAGCGTTCTTTTTTTATCTCCTGCGGCAGCAATAATTAATTTACTTCCGCTGTTTAAATCGCTTCCGCTGTAATCCAATGTGTCGATAGTCGTGCGTGTGTGGAAGTGCAAATCTCTTGTAAAATCAACTCTTTCCAATATATGCTGAAAATAATCCGGAATGTTTTTTGAACTTAATTTCGGGTTATCTTCTTTTGCACAAATAAATAAATATTTTGCCAAACTCATTTGTCCGAATCCCAAAATATGATTGGCAATCGTGAGAATTTCTTGTGGTTTTCGCTGTGCGATGTATGGCGTGTAACGCTCGCTACCAATGGCGAGTAGTAGCGGATGAACACCAGCTGCATCTACTGCATTTATTTCGTGTAAGCCAGAGATTTCTTTCGGAAGAATGTTGCCGGTAAGTTCGTGAATAAGCGCTCCAAAAGCCGTATCTTCCTGTGGTGGCCGACCAACCACGGTAAAAGGATAAATGGCATTTTTGCGATGATACACTTTCTCGACACGCATTACCGGAAAATTATGTTTTAAACTATAATATCCGAGATGGTCGCCAAAAGGACCTTCTGGTTTATTTTCGTTCGGAAAAACTTCACCTGTAATCACAAAATCTGCATCGCAAGAAAGCAGAAAATTATTTTTATAAGCATATCGGAATCGTCTGTTGGCAAGTATTCCGGCAAAAGTAAGTTCACTCATATTTTCTGGCAAAGGCATCACGGCAGCCAAGGTATGTGCGGGCGGACCACCAATAAAAATACTTACTTTGAGAGGTTTTCCTGCTACATTGGATTTGGATTGATGCACACCAATTCCGCGATTTAATTGATAATGTAAACCAATTTCTTTGTTCGGAACATAGTCGTTTCCGCTTAATTGGATGCGATACATTCCAAGATTAGAATTCATTACGCCTGGATTTTCAATATCTTCTGTATAAACTTGTGGCAGCGTGATAAACGCGCCGCCATCGTTTTGCCAACATTTAATTTGTGGCAATTGATCGATACTTATTTCGGTGAAAAAAGAGGGTTTGAAAAAATATTTTTTCGGAAGTGCTTTTAATGCTTTCAGCGCAAGCGCTGGATTTCTTAAAATTTGTTGTGGATTATTTTTGAGTTGAATAATTTTTTTTACATCCGTTAAGGTATCGCGAAAAATAAATTTACTTCGCTCTATTGTTCCAAAAAGATTTGAAACAGCCGGAAACTGACATCCTTTTAAATTCTCAAAAAAAATAGCTGGACCTTTTGCTTCGTGCACACGCAAATGAATGGCAGCCATTTCTAAATCAGGATCTACTTCTTCTTTTATCCTGATTAAATGTTGGTTACGCTCCAAATCAGTTACGCATTCTCTCAACGTCTTATACGCCATTTTACTTCTATTTCTGCAAATGTAAATTCTTTTTACTGGCTATTAAAATAATGTATAAAACATTTTGAACAATGCTAAAAATGAGTAATATTGTTAGCATAAATTTAGCTGCTCCATGTTAGAAATATTTTACGAAGGGGGAA
>JBDTAC010000042.1 GCA_039924845.1 Bacteroidia bacterium | reverse complement strand
CTGGGTTCTTATGATTTTCCTGTTGGAAATACTACCAGTTACCAAAGAGCGAATATCAATTTTACAGCAGCCACTTCTATCCCAAATTTATTGGCGCGATTTGATACACCCGCTCCAGCTGGTCCGCAGGGAAATACAGAATGTGCTACAACATACAATTTGGCTGATTTAAATAATGGATATTGGACGATTACAGCCTCTTCCAATCCTACAACAGGAACGTATACCACCACACTTTATCCTACAGCATATAGCAACAGTGCAGGTGCAAGCGGATGGACTGTTATAAAAAATGATGGAGGACCTTGGTTTTTGAGTGGTGTTTGTCAAGCATCTACCGTAACAATGGTTGTCAGAAAATTAATGAGCGGATTTTCAAAATTTGCGGTAGCCCAAGCTACTGTTCCGCTTCCAATAGAACTCCTTTCGTTTACTGGACAAAATCAAGGAAGTAGCAATTTGCTTTCCTGGGCAACAGCCAGCGAAACGAACAATGCTTTTTTTACTGTTGAACACTCAGAGGATGGAAGTTCATTTACTCAGGTTGCTCAAGTAAGTGGTGCTGGAAACAGTACACAGGAGCACGATTATAGCACTATTGATCGCAATCCATTTAATCCAATTACATATTACCGATTAAAACAAACAGATTACGATGGACATTTTACGAATTCAGATGTTATTGCAATTCAAAGTAAACTACCTGACGTAAATATCAGTAATATAAGACCAAATCCAACTAAGGACAATGTTTCTTGTGATGTTTCAACTCCTGTAAATGGGCAAGTTCAAATACAAATAGTGGATATGTATGGAAAAATTTTAATTGATCAAACGCAATCTGTAGCTCAAGGAATAACAACCCTTAGCACTAATCTAAGCAATGTATCCCCGGGTATTTATGCGATGAAAATTATTTTTTCGCAACCCTCTTTGTCAGCTACGGTTCAAATGGTAAAATCTGTTCATAAAATTGTGAAATACTAAATATGTTAACGTATTAGTTTTGTCTTTTAAAAAAGGAGTTGAAAAAATAATTTTTCAACTCCTTTTTTGTTTCTCGAAACTTCTCTAAAAAAAGTACTTTTAAGCTCGAAAAAAAATTTCCAATGGCATTGATAAAAAAAGTAAATGGTATTTCTCCGACGCTTGGAACAGATTGTTATTTAGCTGAAAACGCAACAATTGTAGGCGATGTAGTAATGGGAAATCAATGCAGCGTTTGGTTTAATGCCGTCGTTCGCGGCGATGTAAATTCCATTCGCATGGGAAATAAAGTGAACGTGCAAGATGGTGCCGTCATTCATTGTACGTATTTAAAAACCACGACTGACATAGGAAACAACGTTTCCATCGGACACAATGCTTTGGTGCACGGTTGCAAAATTCACGACAATGTGCTGATTGGAATGGGCGCCATTGTGATGGACAATGTCGTGATCGGCAGCAATTCAATCATCGCAGCAGGCGCAGTAGTATTGGAAAATACGATTGTGGAAGAAGGTTCTGTTTACGCTGGCGTACCTGCAAAAAAAGTAAAAAATACGAGTCCGGAATTAATCAACGGCGAAATAAAACGCGTCGCGGATAATTATGTAAAATATTCTTCGTGGTTTAAAGAGGAATAAAAAAGTGCTTCGAAAAATTATTTTTTTGAACGCCTTTTTAGCGAGAATTATTTTTCGAATAACAATCGTTGCCCTTTTTGAGATTCATCAAAATGCCCATTTTCGTAAGCTAAATGACCGTTTACAAATGTGTGCGTAACGCTCGACTGAAAAATTTGATCTTCAAAAGGAGACCATCCACATTTTGCTAAAATTGTTGATTTTTCTACTTTCCAAGGTGCGTTTAAATCCACCAAAACTAAATCTGCTTGATAACCTTCGCGAATGTATCCGCGTTTTTCCACGCGAAAACAATCCGCAGGCGCATGACACATTTTCTCCACAATTTTCTCCAAGGAAATTTTTTTCTGATGATACATTTCCAACATTGCAACCAAAGCGTGTTGCACCAATGGTCCGCCAGAAGGCGCTTTAAAATACGAATTACTTTTTTCTTCAAACGTATGCGGAGCATGGTCAGTAGCAATCACATCAATTTTATTTTCGAGTAGTGCTTTTAAAATGGCATCGCGATCTTTTTTCGTTTTAATTGCCGGATTCCATTTTATCAAACTTCCTTTTCTTTCATAATCTTCATCCGAAAACCACAAATGATGAATACAAGCTTCCGCCGTGATGCGCTTGTCTTTCAATGGGATTTGATTGTCAAATAATTCCGTTTCTTTCGCTGTAGAAATATGTAAAACATGTAAGCGCGAATTGTATTTTTTTGCCAACCGAACGGCTAAAGAAGAGGATTTGTAACAGGCTTCTTCGCTACGTATTTGCGGATGACAAGCCATCGGAACATTTTCTCCAAATTTATTTTTATAGATTTCCGTGTTCGCGCGAATTGTAGCTTCATCTTCGCAATGCACAGCTATCAAGAGTTTACAGCTCGAAAATATCTTTTCCAAAGTGCTAACATTGTCCACCAACATATTTCCGGTGGAAGATCCCATAAATATTTTTACGCCACACACCTCACGAGCATTCGTTTTCAACACTTCCTCCACATTGTCGTTGGAAGCGCCCATGTAAAAAGAAAAATTAGCGATGGATTTTTTTGCCCCAATTTTGTATTTGTCTTCTAACAACTCTTGCGTTAGCGCATTCGGAATCGTATTTGGCATTTCCATAAAAGATGTAATTCCGCCTGCCACCGCAGCTTTCGATTCTGTATAAATATCACCTTTGTGCGTTAAGCCAGGTTCGCGAAAATGCACTTGATCATCAATTACGCCAGGAAAAAGAAATTTTCCGCGTGCATCAATGGTTCGAATATTCGGGTTTGAAAAATTATTTTTTTGAATCGCTTTTATTTTGCCTTCGCTGATGAGAACATGTGCAATTTCTTGTTTGTTTTCATTCACCAACGTGGCATTTTCTATAATAAAATCAGCCATTTCAGTTTATTTTTTTGAACCGCATTTGGAGTACGCCCCAGAATGCTTCTTTAAAAATTCCTTTACTCATTTTTGAATATCCTTCGGTACGATCGGTAAATGTGATGGGCACTTCCACAATTTTAAATCCCAATTTCCACGCCGTGTATTTCATTTCAATTTGAAAAGCATATCCCACAAATTTGATGTTATCCAAATCAATTGTTTCCAGCACTTTTCTGCGATAACATTTGAAGCCGGCCGTTGTATCGTGCACCTTAATCCACAAAATCATTCGCACGTAAATGGAGGCGTAATACGACATCAGCTCGCGGTTGCGGGGCCAATTTTCAATGTGCCCGCCTTTGACGTAACGTGAACCGATAGCAACATCTGCACCTTGCTCTGCACAAGCTTTGTAAAGCCGAATTAAATCTTCCGGGTTATGAGAAAAATCCGCATCCATCTCAAAAATAAAATCGTAATTATTTTTAAGCGCCCAACGGAAACCATGAATATAAGCGGTTCCCAAGCCTAATTTGCCTTTACGTTCTTCGATAAAAAGTTTTCCGGAAAATTCAGAAACGAGTGTTTTTACAATGCCTGCCGTGCCATCCGGAGAACCGTCATCCACAATCAAAACATGGAAATCAGTCGGCAAAGAGAAAACTTTTCGAATCATTTTTTCGATGTTTTCTTTCTCGTTGAAAGTAGGTATGATGACGATATTTCTGGACACGTTTTTTATTTGAACGAACGAAGATAAAACGAAATCCTGAGCCCGCAAAAAAAGTTTTTTTAGACGGAGTAATCTAATGTTACACTAATCTCCGATGGTAATTTATTTGTCCGAGATGATAATTCAAATGCACGTGCAAATGAAGCATAAATTCCTCCACAGAAGGCTCTTTTAAAGGTGTTGACAAAGGATATTTTTTCTGAAAATCATGTTCTGTCATTGAAAAAAAAGTTTTTTCAATCATTAAAATCGTGTTGTCAATATCTACAAGAATTTTGGTTACAGGAATATTTTTTTCGGAAAATTCTTTTTCGCGTTCACGAATATAGCCCGTATTTCCAAGTGCAAAACCAATAAAATGATTTAGATTTCCGATGAGGTGTAAGGTTAAATTTCCACCCGAATTTTTTATTTCTCCCGAAATTTTCCACATTTCATTTTCCGAATGGTACGCCTGAATTTCTTCTTTCAGCTTTGTTAAATCACGTTTGTAGATGCTTGCTAAGTTTTGTGGCAACATATTATTTTTTATTTTTTAATTCGTCTTTAAATATTTTTTTAAATTTTTCCATTTTCGGTGCAATCACGTATTGGCAATACGGTTCGTGTCCGTTTAAACGGTAATAATCTTGATGATAATTCTCCGCTTTGTAGAATATTTTATACGGTACAATTTCTGTAACCACCGGATTTGTCCAGGCTCCGGAAGTATTCAATTGTTTTTTATATTCTTCCGCCAATTCTTTTTGACGTAAATTATGATAAAAAATAACGGAGCGATATTGCGTTCCTACATCATTTCCGGCTCTGTTCAAGGTCGTAGGATCATGTGTTTTCCAGAAGGCTTGCAACAATTGCACAAACGAAATTTTAGTAGTATCAAACACAATTTGGCACACTTCCGCATGACCGGTTAATCCTGTACAAACCTGCTCGTACGAAGGATTCGCAACCGTTCCGCCAGAATAGCCGGAAGTTACGGAAACAACGCCTTGAAGCTCTTGAAATAATGCTTCCGTACACCAAAAACAACCTTCGCCAAACGTAACGGTATCTATGCGAGGCTCGGTAATGCTGCTATCTGAGTGCGGTATCATAACGATATTGTTTTTTAGATTGGGTTCCGCGCAAGAAGCAAGCACGGTAAATAAAAAAATACTTTTTAGGAAATTTTTCAGTGATTTTTTCATAATACAAAGTTAAAGATAAATTCTACCTCCACTTACGAAAAAATATTTTTGGCGGATTGGAATTACAAAGCTTCACAATTAAAATCTAATACAAAGCTCGTCAGGAGTCAACACAAGTATTTCGCTATTCTTAAAGTCTTTTACATTGCGCGTTACAATACAATCTATTTTCTCTTCGGACGATGCACATAAAATTTGAATTGCGTCTTCAAAATCTTTGTGTTTTGAACGTAATCCTTTCTTTAAAATATCAACGCTTACAGGGATTACAGTCAAATAATCTAACAAATTATAAAGCACTTCGCGTAAACTTTTTTCATCCATATATTTTTTTAACAAATAGTGTGTCGTTGCAATGGAGTGCGAAGAAGTGAAAAGTTTAATCTTTTTATTTTCTGCCTTATTAAAAATTTCAACAGCATATTTGCTGAAAGGCTTTCTGTTTGCGATTAAGTCAACAATAATATTGGTGTCTATAAATGCTTTTTTCATAAATGCTTTTTTTCAAGATAAGAACGTAATTCTTTTTCTTCATCAAAATTTTTGGGAAGTTTTACGGCTCCTACTATTTTTTTGAGTTTAGGCGATAGCTTTTCGTTTCCGCTATCTTGCGTAATCGTTTCAAGATAATTTTCAATAAGTTCAGATAAACTTCTGCCGCTATTTTTTGCGTAAGATTTCGCTCTTTCTATAATTGACTTTTCGACAGTCAAAGTTAATTTAGTTGTCATAATACGTGTAATTTTTACAAAGATACGTATCTTTTAAATTAAAATAGCTTGCAAATAAAGATTTTTACTTTGGCGAGTGAGTTTTAATACTAAATTTCATCTTCACTTACGAAAAATATTTTTTGTGGATTTAGGGATTAAAAGACGTTCAAAAAATAATTTTTCGAAACACGTTTTTCGATTATTGTAGGATTGTGTAGATTTGGACGTTATAATTAAAGAAATTACATGAAAGTACAAGTTAGCATGTTGACCATCTTTTTCTTTGGACTTCTTGGCTGTTCAAACAATCAGACAAATATACCTAAACAAAGTCATCAGACAGACTCAATCGTAAAAATCGAAATGAATTTGAGTGCATTTGGTGTTGAGTCTGACAGTTATCCTTCAATTCATGTTTTACTTGACTTTATTCATGACTCCAGTATTTGTGTCAAGTCTTACTACAATCCGTCAATTAAAGGTTCGACATATTCATTGACAAAAAACGAAATGTTGTCGATTCTTAAATTGCTTAAGATAGAAGATATAGTGAAATTGAAAAAGGAATATACCGTTAATTTATCTGACCAACCTAAATCTATAACTAAAATTTATACTACTAAAAAAATATTTACGATTACTGACTATGGACTTGAAGGCGAATACCCATTACAAGAGCTATATAAAATTGTGTATAAATTTGATCTACCTCAAAATTAGTACAAATTGAAATTGGGCGTACTTTACCTTTTTAGAAATTTGCTTAATACCGAACTTTAACATATAAAAATAAAATAAAATGAATCAACTGACCAAAGAAGAAATAGTTAAAGCTTATTATTCAGGCTTCGAAAAACACGAGTGGAACGCAGTAGCGGAACTACTTGCAGATGATTTTACATTTACCAGCGCCAACAACGATGATCATATTTCGGTTGACGAATTTAAAAAGAGATGCTGGGGCACCAGTACATTTATTAAAAAGGTGAATCATCTTAAAATGACGGAAAGCGGCAATGACCTGATTTTGCTGGTGGAGATAATTACCACAGATAATACGGTTGTTCGCAACGTGGATATTTTTACCATCGCCGTCGGAAAAATAAAATCGGTGGAAGTATTTTTTGGTTTAGGTGAATCGTTTCCGGGAAACAAAAAATAATTTTTCAATCGAAATAAACACGTTCAAAAAAATAATTTTTCAAAGCAAAAAAAATCCCTGAAAATTTTCAGGGATTTTTAATTTTAGTTAGTGTCCTCCACCATCTATTTCTCCTTCTTCCAAAGGAACGGTTTGAGGAACAAAATCATGTTCTTTACCAGGTTTGCTGTAATCATAAGGCCAACGGTGAACAACAGGCAATGCTCCAGGCCAATTTCCATGTGTATGTGCCATCGGGGTTGTCCACTCAAGTGTATTTGAATCCCAAGGATTTTGAGTTGCTTTCGGACCTCTGAAAGCGCTATAAAAGAAATTGAATAAGAAAACGCCTTGCGCCAATGCTCCCATAATAGCACAACAAGTAATAAATATATTGATGTTTATCAAATGATCAAACATCGGGAAAGCGGTATTCGCGTAGTATCTTCTTGGAACGCCTGCCATTCCTAAAAAGTGCATTGGATAAAACACTCCGTAAGCAGCTATAAACGTGAACCAAAAATGTACGTAACCTAATTTTTTATTCATCATACGTAAAAACATTTTCGGGAACCAATGGTAAATACCTCCAAACATGGCGAGTATCGCGGAAACGCCCATTACAATGTGAAAATGCGCAATAACAAAATACGTATCGTGAATGTTAATATCCAAGGCTGAATCCGCCAAAATAATTCCTGTTAATCCACCAGAAATAAAAGTAGAAACCATTCCAATTGCAAAAAGCATTGCAGGTGTAAAACGAATATTTCCTTTCCATAAAGTAGCTAACCAATTGAATACTTTTACGGCAGAAGGAATTGCAATTAAAAGGGTTGTAAAAACGAATACAGAACCTAAAAACGGATTCATTCCTGTCAAGAACATGTGATGCCCCCAAACTAAGAAGGATAAAAATCCGATGGAAAGCATGGATCCAATCATCGCTCTGTAACCAAAAATAGGTTTACGCGCATTCACAGAAATAATTTCGGAAGCAAGACCAAATGCGGGCATGATAACGATGTATACTTCGGGATGACCTAAAAACCAAAATAAGTGTTCAAATAAAATCGGGCTTCCTCCTGTTTGTTCCAAGGCTTGACCTCCAATAAATATATCGGACAGATAAAAACTAGTACCTAAACTTCTATCAAAAATTAGTAATAGAACCGCTGCAAATAGAACTGGGAAAGAAAGTACTCCGAGGATAGCTGTAACAAACAATGCCCATATTGTAAGTGGCAAACGTGTCATTGTCATTCCCTTTGTTCTTAAGTTAAGAATGGTTACAATGTAATTTAAACCGCCCAATAAAGAAGAAACGATAAAAAGAGCTATACTCACTAACCAAAGCGTCATTCCAAGTCCTGAGCCTGGCATTGCCTGAGGCAAAGCACTTAACGGAGGATAAATTGTCCAACCGCCTGAAGCAGGACCCGTTACAATAAAGAACGAAGAAAGCATCACAATACTGGAAACTAAGAAAAACCAATAGGAAAGCATATTTAAAAATCCAGAAGCCATATCTCTAGCACCAATTTGATATGGAATTAATAAATTAGCAAATGTTCCGCTCAATCCGCCCGTCAATACAAAAAACACCATTATTGTTCCGTGAATAGTAACCAATGCAAGATACATATCCGGATCTAACACTCCACCTTTTGCCCATCTGTCGCCTAAAAAATAATGTAAAATCCCAAACGGATGCCCAGGCCAAGCCAATTGCAATCTAAAAAAGATGGACAACATCATCGCAACAACAGCCATGATAATTGCCGTAACTAAAAACTGTCTCGATATGGTTTTATGATCCATACTGAAAACATATTTTCTCCAAAAAGATTCTTCGTGATGATGCTCTTCGTGATGAGCAACTGAATGATGATCGTGATTCTCCATTGACATATTCTTTAGTGTAATGTGTTATTCTCTTTTTAAAAATTATTTTTTCGCGATGCTTGTTGAAGCATTTAATTTTGATTGCTCAAAAGCAGCCAATTTAGCGGCATAAAAAGGTTTTTGCTGACTCAACCATTTTTCATAATCTGCTTCTGTATCAACTACAATGTTCATTTGCATATTGTAATGACTGGCTCCGCAAACTTTATTGCAAAGCAAAATATAATCGAAAGCGGGATTATTAGTGATTTTGCGCATTTGATCCGTTGTAATTGTTGGCTTAAAATGGAACATCGTTTCCATACCTGGCACAACGTTCATTTGTGCTCTGAAATGTGGCATATAAGCACTGTGTATCACATCGCGTGAGCGGAATTTAAAAGAAATTTCTCTATTCACAGGGATATGAAATTCATGTCTTACAATAATATCGTCCCAACCTTTTTCATCTGTCGAGTCCATCGCAAGTGGATTTGTTGCGTCATCTGTTAAACGATAATTGGTTCTACCCAACACATTGTCTTTTCCAGCATAGCGAGCTGTCCACTGAAATTGTTGTCCGTATAATTCAATTACTACAGAGTGTGCGTCATCGGCAGGAGTCATAATTTTATCCCAAACTCTTAATCCAAAAATAATAATTACCGACAAAGCGAGCGCAGGAATAACTGTCCACGCAAATTCTAATTTATTGTTATGTGGATAGTAATATGCTTTTGTGCCTTTGCGCGCATAATATTTAAACGCAAACCAGAACAATAGAAATTGTGTTATAACAAAAACGATGGTGATAATAAGCATGTTAAAATTAAACAATTCGTCGGTTAAAACGCCACTTTCCGAAGCAGATACTGGTAAAAAATATTTTTTGTATTTAACAAACCAATACAAACAGAAAATGAAAAAAATTGGCAAAAAAGTCAACATCAAACGAGCATTCATTCTGTTGTCTTTCTCGGTTACATCGTTCGAACGATCTGCTTTCAATTCAGAAGTTAATTCAAAAACCCGTACCAATTGTGTAATGGCAATTATGGTGAGAATAATAACAACTTCTACTAATAACTTAATCATATCAATACTTTTTAAATTTATACCTGACTAATTTTCAATTTATATATGATGATGAATACTCTCTTCAAGATAAGGATGATTTTTTACTTGTAGCGGAACCTTCGCAAGCGAACTAAGTACTACGTAAATAAACAATCCTAAAAATCCAAGGAACATTCCTATTTCTGCAAATCCAATGTGCCATATTTCGCCAACTGTACTCGGCATTACCATAATAAATACATCTAACCAATGCGTGCAAAAAACAATAGCAGCAATGGTGATAAGCAATTTTGTGTTGCGCTTTGCATCTCTCGAAATTAATAATATCAAGGGCAAAAGTAAATTCATCAGAAATACTACCCACAATAAAACAGTGTAATGATCAATACGAATTTTAAAATAGACTACCTCGTCAGGAATATTTGCATACCAAATCAACATAAATTGAGCAAACCACAAGTAACTCCATAAAATGCTTATCGCGAACATCCATAATGCTAAATTTTGCAAATGACTTTCGTTCACATTTTCTAAATATCCTCTACTTTTCAAATGAACAGTTATCGCAATAATTACAATAATTGCCGTTACCCAAATTCCTGATAGCACATACCAGCCGAACAAAGTGCTGAGCCAATGCGAATCTAATGACATAATCCAATCCCAAGATGCCATTGATTCTGCTAATCCAAAAAATACAATAAAAATACCAGCTATTGTTACGTTTTTGTAATGAATCGGCAAATAATTATCTGTTAAATCTGCTGCCAATGAATTTTTTCTGAGCAAACCGGCGAGATAAACAAACACTCCTAAATAAATAATTGTGCGAATGAGGAAAAATGGAATGTTTAAGTAGGCTGATTTACCCTTTAAAATTTTATCTCCAACCATCACGCCTTTTGCCATCCAAGAATAAAGCGGGTGTCCTCCTGACATTCCAACTATCGCGCTACCAACCATTACAATTAAAATGAAAATAGCACCAACTGGTAAATAAGTACCAACTGCTTCAAAAACTCTTTTCACCACAACTGGCCAGCCAGCTTGTGCCGCATATTGCAGCGACATAAAAAAGACAGCTCCTAAAGAAATACCGAAAAAGAAAAACGAGTCTATCAATAAATTAGCCCACAATCTGGTTCCTGAAACTTCTTTGCTTATCAATGCAAACGCAAATGCCAATACACCAATGCCTATCAGTACATAGGTTAGTTTTTTTGATTTGTCGGAGAAGGTATAATTTAAGTTCATTTTTTTACGCTTATATTTTTATGCTGAAAAAATTATTTTTCTGTCGTTAATTAATTTGTTTTCGCTGCCGTTGAATCTTTCGCTACAGAAGCAGTAGCTGCTTTTGTTGTATCTGCTCCTATCTTTTGCAATACTTGTACATAGCGAATTACTTTCCAACGCTGATCTACCGTAAGTTGAGAAGCGTGTGATCCCATCAAGCCTTTTCCATATTCAAGTGTTTGGTACATTTCTCCTACTGTAATGTTTTTCAATGCTGGACCAGAATATGGCGGCGGAGGTCCAGGTAACTTCATCGCCACTGGTCCATCTCCCATTCCTTGGTCTCCATGGCAATGTCTGCAATAAATTACAAAAATTCCTTTTCCTTCTCCTTGTATTGCTGTATCTGCAGGAAATGGATCTTCCATGTTTTTCGCAGCATCCAACCAACCTTGTGGTGTATTTGGATATGGATCTGGTTGAAAGCCTCTTGGAATAGTTCCTACTACCGGAACTCTATCACTCATGCTATCCGCAAAAAATGGATTGTAAGAATTGGTTTCATAATCCGGTGAACGGTACATATCTGGCATGTATTCTACTCCCGGACTGTTTGGATCGTGTTTCCAGCAGGAAGTCATTAAAACGGTGGAGCAAGCCAACAAAGCCAAACTCAAGCCGGTTACATTTCTGCCGATTGAAAAAATATTTTTTATACGTTGTTTCATATCCGTAAAATTACTTATGCTGTTTTTTGATTTACTTCCGAAGCACCTGTCTCTCTCAAAACGGAAACAATTTTTGTTACGTCTTCGCTACGAGCTTCTATTAACATTAAAAATTTATCATCTGTTGTTCTTCTGTCTGGATTTTTTGGAGATACGCCAGGAAATATCCAACTTCTAAATAAGAAAGTAAGTGCCATGCCGTGTGCAGCGCATAAAACGGTTATCTCAAACGTAATTGGGATAAATGCTGGAATATTGCGATACAAAAATTGGTTCGGCTTTCCCCCAATATCAACAGGCCAATCGTGGATTAACATGTACCACATCATCAACAATGCAAGAGATGTTCCAGTGCAACCGTAGATAAAAGAACAAATTGCCAAGCGCGTTTTTTTCACGCCAATTACTTCGTCAAGTCCGTGAACAGGGATAGGCGAAAAAACTTCTTTCACTTTTATTCCGATGGCTCGAAGTGCTTTTGCTCCGTTTAAAAGGAGTTCATCGTCATCATAAATACCGTGTATAATCGTCTGACTCATTTTCTTTTATGTTTTAAAAACTTTTTTTCTATTTGTGATTCTCTTTTCTGCTTAAAGATCCAGATGATTTCAAAACAGTCTTCAATTCTGTTTGATTGATAACCGGGAAAACTCTTGCAAATAAAAGAAATAAGGTAAAAAACATTCCGATTGTTCCGACAAAAATACCAACTTCGATAAATGTTGGATGAAATATCGTCCAACTGGAAGGAAGGTAATCTCTGTATAAATCCGTTACGATAATCATAAAACGCTCGAACCACATTCCAATATTCACTATAATGGAAATGATAAAGGTTATGTATAGATTTCTTCTCGCCTTTTTGAACCACATAATTTGCGGAAGCACGGTGTTACACAGAATCAAGGATGTAAATGCCCACCAATAAGGACCTCGTGCCACATCTACCGAAAGGTAAATAAAACTTTCGTTTGGATCACCAGAATACCAAGCCATAAAAAATTCTGTAAAATAAGCAATGGCAACAATAGAACCTGTTAAAAGCATTACTTTATTCATCATTTCAATGTGTTGAAGGGTAATGTATTCTTCTAAACTAAATACTTTACGCACAATAATTAAGAGCGTTAATACCATCGCAAATCCTGAAAAAACAGCTCCAGCCACAAAGTAAGGCGGATAAATAGTGGAATGCCACCCTCTTACCAAAGATGTGGCAAAGTCCATACTTACAATAGAGTGAACCGAAAACACAAGTGGAGTGGCAATACCAGCTAACACAAGTGATACTTCTTCGTAACGGTTCCAATCTTTTGCACGTCCGCTCCATCCAAAACTAAGAATGGAATAAATTTTTCTGCGAAGCGGGGTGTTTGCTCTATCGCGAATCATCGCAAAATCGGGAATCAAACCGATGTACCAAAACACAACAGATACGGAGAAATACGTACTAATCGCGAATACATCCCACAACAATGGAGAGTTAAAATTTACCCATAAAGAACCAAATTGGTTTGGAAGTGGTAACACGAAATATGCTAACCAAGGACGACCCATGTGGATAACCGGAAATATGGCTGCGCATAATACGGCAAAAATCGTCATTGCTTCCGCAGAACGATTAATAGACATTCTCCATTTTTGGCGGAACAATAAAAGTACCGCAGAAATAAGCGTCCCAGCATGTCCAATACCAATCCACCAAACGAAATTCGTAATATCCCAAGCCCATCCAATGGTTTTATTCAAACCCCAAGCACCAATACCAGTACCTATTGTATAAGCGATACAGCAAAAGCCCCAAGTCCAAGCCAAGGAAGCAATCCAAAATACAATGTACCAATACTTGTTTGCTTTCCCTTCAACAGGTCGAGCAATGTCCTCAGAAATCTGATGAAATGTTTTATCTCCAAGTATTAACGGTTCTCTGATAGAAGACTCGTGTTGCATATCTTTTTGTTTTTATTTTTCGGGTTAAGCCCGATTGTTCTTATTCCTGTTCTGAAAATTATTTTTTTAAGCTCCTTCTTTTACAGCGTCTACGTTTCTCACTTTTGTGAGATAAAATACAGAGGGCAATACGCCTAATTCTTCCAATACGTGATACATTCTCTCATCTTTTCCTAAATTGGCAACTTCACTGTTATCGTCATTCATATTTCCGAAACTGATTGCATTTGTAGGACAAGATTGCGAACAAGCTGTTTGAATTTCGCCATCTTTTATTGGACGTCTTTCAATTTTAGCTTTTAATTTGCCGCCTTGTATACGTTGAATACACATGCTACATTTTTCCATAACCCCTCTTGAACGTACTACTACTTCTGGATTTAATACCATTCTTCCCAATTCATCTTGTGATGGATTAACATCTTTGAATTTAGGATTTTCACTGAAATTAAACCAGTTAAATCTTCTTACTTTATAAGGACAGTTATTTGCACAGTAACGAGTTCCTACACAACGGTTATAAATCATTTGGTTTAAGCCTTCAGAACTGTGATTAGTAGCCATTACCGGACAAACGGTTTCGCAAGGTGCGTGATTACAATGCTGACACATCATCGGTTGGAAAACAACTTCTGGATTATCCGTAGTTGGAACTTCCATCGCATACACCATATTGGATGCTCCTACATTTTCTTTTTCAGCACGCTCCTGAGTCATATCGCTACTGTAATAACGATCAATACGTAACCAGTGCATTTCACGACTTCTGCTTACTTCGTCTTTTCCTACAACAGGCACATTATT
Source organism: Bacteroidia bacterium (assembly GCA_039924845.1). Lineage (NCBI taxonomy): Bacteria > Pseudomonadati > Bacteroidota > Bacteroidia > Bacteroidia bacterium. The sequence goes on along the minus strand of JBDTAC010000042.1, from coordinate 29,888 downwards.
TTCAGCATTACAACTTACTACGCAAGCTCCACAACCGATACATGAATTCAAATCAATTGATAAGCCCCATTTATGATCCAATCTTTCGAAATTAGTCCAAAGGTTTACTTCTGTCGGCATTTTTTTGCCTTCTTTCGTATAAACCATTTCCACTTCGTTTCCAGAAGCTGGGTCTTTGATATAATCTTCTAATGTTGTTTCTTTTACAATCGGTCTGCCAACAAGCGTACTGTGCGTTTGTGTAGTTGCAAAAAGATGTGATTTACCTGCAACAGAAGCAATCGCTACGTCTTGAACAGAATATTGTATTGTTCCGTTTATCACTTGTGAAAAAGGGAACACATTTGCCCCCACTCCTTCTGCTACTCTACCAATATCTGTTCTTCCGTAACCTACTGCCATTCCAATGGTTCCTTTTGCCTGACCTGGTTGAGGATACACCGGCAATTCAACAGTTATACCATTTGCAGAAACAGTAGCCACACTTCCTTGGCGATCATCTTCTTCTAATAAATTGTATTTCGCATCCTTCATATCGGATGGATTCATTGTAATGTAATTGTCCCAAGTTACTTTTGAAATAGGATCTGGTAATTCTTGTAACCAAGGATTGTTCGCTTGATTTCCGTTTCCAATTCCTACTTTTTCATATAATACCGCTTCAAAAGCTCCACCTTTAGCAGCAGATGCAATGGTTTGCGCTGATTTTGAATAATCAATAGTAACTTTATCTGTTTTTCCTGTTTTAGTATTAGTAATAGTTAGTACAGGGTCCCCCATTGCATTTTTCGATTCATCTGCTACACCTGTCGCTTCATAAATACCATCTCTTAAAGTTGGAATCCAAAATAATTCGAAATCGGTATATTTTTTCTGTGTTGGAAAAATATTCTTCTCCCAATAAGCTTGAATATACGTGTGGTAATCAGTGGTAGTTCCTGCCCACATCAATAAACTTTCTTGCGCACATCTTGTTCCTTCGTTTCTTGGTTTTGAAAATAAAGGTGCAATAGTTGGTTGCGCTAAACTGTAAACACCTTCTCTTGGAGATGCATCGTTCCATGATTCCAAATAATGGTTATCTGGACAAACATAATCAGCTAATTGCGCTGTTTCGTCCAAACGATCTGCCATTGATATTTTTAAATCTACTTTTTTGTAAGCATCTGCAAATCCAATAGAAGCAGGAGCTGTATAAACAGGATTCGTATTATAAGTAATTAATGCGCCAACCTTTCCTGATTTCATGTCACTAACAAGTGCCATAAAATCCGCATCACTACCTTGTCTCAAATAACATGGAGTTGATATATCAATTGTATTACCATAGCTTTTTAGCATGGAATTAATTCCATTCACAATAAATTGAACATCGGTATCATTCGATCCGCAAACAACTAATGATTGTCCTGCTGTGTCAAAAAGTTTTTTCGCAGCAGCCGTTATTTGATCATCACACGGCAAAGAAGAAGAGCTCAAGGTTGGTTGACCTGCTAATTTAGCAACCGCATTGTATAAATTTACCACAACAATACCCTGTTGAGATATTTTTACAGGAACACGCTTATCCGCATTTGCCCCAGTTAAAGACATAATTGTTTCAAAGTGGATGTGTTTCGACATGGTTTTCTTTTCCTTGCTTACTTTTCTATTTTTCACATATTGTGTAGAAAATTCAATCGGAGAAATCCAATTTGCCAAGAAATCCGCACCAATACTCACAATCGTTAGTGCTTTGTCAAAATTATAGGTAGGAATAATTGCCTGACCAAATGAAGTGTCATTTGCATTGATAATACCAGAATACGAAACGGCATCGTACGTAACGTGTTTTGCTGTTGGATATTTGGTAATAAAATCTGCAATAACTTGTTTCGTAGAAGGACTAATAATGGTAGCAGAAAGTATGCGAATATTTCCTCCTTTTGCAACGATATCAGCTAATTTAGATGAAATTTCTTTGTCTGCGCTTTCCCAAGTAGTAGCCGCTTTTGATTTATAAGGTGCTGTAATTCGAGCAGTATCATATAAAGAAAGTACAGATGCTTGAACTCTTGCATTTGTGCCACCTTTTGTAATAGAAGATAATTTATTTCCTTCAATTTTTATCGGACGACCTTCGCGGGTTTTTACTAAAACGCTGCAATAATCGCTTCCATCGTAATAAGTAGAAGCATACCAATCAGGAATACCCGGTGTTACTTCTTCCGGTTTAATTACATACGGAATTGTTTTTATGACTGGAGCTTCGCAAGCAGCAAGTGTTGCAGCCGTTAAACTAAATCCAACATATTTCAAAAAATCTCTTCTGCTGGTGGATGAATTCGCTAAGCCTTCATTCCCGAGAAATTGCTCTACAGGGATTGGTTCGGCAAACTCATCTTTACTTTTACGAACAAATTCAGGATTTTCACTGAGTTGATCTAATCCTTTCCAGTATTTTTTTGACGTTCCCATTTATTTTTTTCCGTTAATATTTTCGGTTCTTGTATCTTTTTTAAATTTCAACTTAGTAGTGGCATTTTCCGCACTCAATTCCACCCATTTTATCCACCGTAATTTTTTGTCCTTTGTATTTTTCTTCTAATTTTTTGTGCAATTCATCGTAATAAGGATTTCCTGCCATTTTCACTTCTGTTGTCCGGTGACAGTTAACGCACCAGCCCATTGTAAGTGGCGCAAATTGATGATCTACGGTAAACGTTTGTACTTCGCCGTGGCAAGTTTGACATTTTTGCTGTCCTACCACTACGTGTTGTGAGTGATTGAAATAAGAGAAATCTGGTAAATTGTGAACTCTGTTCCAATGAATCGGATGTTGCGGCAAATCATACAACTGCGTTTTTACATCCCAACCTGCTGCGTAATAAATTTTAGCAATTTCGGTTGTTCCTGTAGTTGGTCCTTTCGTAATTCCTTTATGACAATTCATACACACATTCACAGAAGGGATTCCAGCAGTTTTTCCTTTTTCAGCACCTGAATGGCAATAAATGCAATTGATGTTATTATCTCCAGCGTGAATTTTATGAGAAAATTTAATGGGTTGTGTTGGCTCATATCCTGGATAAACGTGAATGTTCCAAAGATATTCCCAAGCATCTGTACAACCCCAACCTAACAAGAAAATACACATAAGTGCTACCGCTAATTTATGAGAAAGCATCCATTTGCTTGTTTCTTGCACAAAGGATGTATCTGGCGCTTCAGGGCGACCTTTTTTCTGATTGATCACATTTTTAAGCGAGCGTTTTACGCCTCTTAATACAGATACGATGATAATAAGGAATATTAAAATCGCTATTAATACATATAAAGGATTTACACCACTTTCTTGCGGAGCAGCATTCGAAGTTGTCGCTACCACAGGAGTTGTTGCATCTTCCACTTTTGGAGGATTTTTCAAAAAAGCAATAATTCCTTTTATTTGATCATCGCTCAATTGGGAAGCGAAAACCGTCATTGCTGCTTGGTTGTTATCTGCGAAAAGCTTAGTTGCGTAAGCATCTCCACTCGCTCTCACAGCAGCATTATTTTTAATCCATTTCAACATCCAGTCTTCGTACGGTTGCGGAACACGTGAAGTAACGCCCGCTAATCCTGGACCAGTAATTTTATCTGTACCAAGACTGTGGCACACCGCACAATTTTGGCGGAACAACTTTGCTCCGTCAATATCTGCTGCTGAAATTTTATTAATGTTGAAAAAGAAGGTAATAATGAAGAGTAAAAAAAGCGTCGAATAAGGCTTCTTTAGCTTGGTACACATTGTATCCATAGTAGATTCTACTTTAAAATTGCACGCAATAAATGATAGTTAGTTTTTAAAACTTGAGCGGCAAAATTATAAGAAACATTATTTATAAAAATAAAAAACAGGTTTTTTTTTGTAATTTATATAGATTCTAAATAAGCAACTCTGAAGTTGGTTGTTATTTGTCCTCCTCTTTTGCCCGTTTTATCTTGCAAATACGAGTTTCTATCCGTCAAAAGATAATTTTTCATCACCTTTTTTTGAGACTTTTTTTTGAAAAAAAAATTTTCGGAAAGGCTTTTTTACGATATTAAAAAAAGGGTTTGAAAAAAAAATTTTTCAAACCCTTTTTTTGCTTGTTTTATCTCTTAACTTTATACGAATTGCATTTTTTTATTTTTGCGGTCAATGGATGCTTGAATATCAGACAATTGCCCTTTGGGAATTGAATTAATTAAATTCCGAGTATATTCTTGTTGAGGATTTAAAGAAATCGCATCGGCATCTCCCATTTCTTCTATTTTTCCTTTGTTCATCACCACCATTCTGTCCGACATAAATTTTACAACAGATAAATCATGTGAAATAAAAATATACGTAAAATCAAATTCTTCACGTAATTCGTTCAGCAAATTCAATACTTGCGCTTGAACAGAAACGTCCAAAGCAGAAACCGACTCATCACAAATAATAAATTGAGGATTGAGTGCTAAAGCGCGAGCGATGCAAATCCGCTGGCGTTGCCCTCCCGAAAACTCGTGTGGATAGCGGTAAAAATGTGTTTCATTCATATTTACCCGATTCAATAATTCAATCACTTTTGCTTTTCGCGCTTTGTCATCGGCTAAAATACCGTGTACTTTCATTGGCTCTAAAATCGCCTCTCCAATAGTGATACGAGGGTTTAGCGAAGAATAAGGATCTTGAAAAATAATTTGTATGTATTTCCGAAGGTCGCGCAATTCTTTGCTTCCCAAATGTGTAATATCTTGCCCTTTAAAAATAATTTGCCCTTCCGTTGGTTCAATCAATCGCAAAATGGTTCTTCCTAAAGTTGTTTTCCCACAACCAGATTCGCCCACTAATCCGAGTGTTTCACCAGGATATACATCAAAACTTACATCGTCCACCGCTTTTACGTATTCTTCTGTTTTTCCGAAAAGTCCTTTTTTAATCGGAAAATATGTTTTGAGATTTTTTATTTGAAGAATAGGTTCTTTCGCATATAATTTTGCATGATGTTTATCTCGCTCATCTCTCGTAATAAGAAATTTTTCAGTAACTTCTGTTACACTTTGATTGCTTTCTATCATGGAGCCATCGTTGCCAATTTTCATAAAATCAGAAACCGTTGGCAAGCGATGTAAACGTTTATTAAGTGGTGGACGGCAAGCTAAAAGTCCTTTGGTATAAGGATGTTGAGGGTTTGAAAAAATATCCCACACTTTTCCTTGTTCCACAATTTTTCCTTTGTACATCACTACTACTTTATCCGCCAATTCCGCAATTACGCCCAAATCGTGCGTAATAAACATAATTCCCATTTCGTGTTCGTACTGCAATTTTTCCATCAAATCAAGAATGGTATGTTGCACCGTAACATCTAAGGCGGTTGTTGGCTCATCTGCAATCAAAATGGAAGGTTTGCAAGACATCGCCATCGCAATCATTACACGTTGTTTTTGTCCGCCCGATATTTGATGCGGATACGTGCTAAATATATTTTCTGGACGTGGCAATTGCACTTCTTTAAACAAAGCAATTGTCCGTTCTTTCGCTTCATGCTTCGATACTTTTTGATGCAGCATAATGGCTTCCATTACTTGATCTCCACAAGTATAAACAGGATTCAAGGAAGTCATCGGCTCCTGAAAAATCATGGCAATTTCGTTTCCACGGAAAGAGCGCATCTCTTTTTCGCTCAGTTTTGTTAAATCAACTGTGCCTTTGTGCCTCGAGTGAAAAATGATTTCTCCGCCGGTAATTCGTCCGGGCGGATTTGGAATTAAGCGCATCACGGAAAGTGCCGTAACCGATTTTCCAGAACCAGATTCTCCAACAATACCAATGGTTTCCCCTTTATTGAGTGTGAAAGTAATGTCGTTTACGGCTTTCACGGTCTCGTCTTCTGTCCTAAATTCCGTTACTAAATTTCGGACTTCTAATAATGCTTCTTTTTCCATTTTTTCCTTTCAAAAGGGAGCTAAAAGTACAGCATATATTTTTATTTTACAAACGATGTTTAAAAAGCCTTCGAAAAATTATTTTTTTGGAAGCTGAAAAAATAATTTTATCCAATTGCTTGTTCTAAATCTTTTATCAAATCGTCTGCATCCTCGATTCCGACGCTCAAACGAATTAAGGAATCTACCACACCCGTTTTTTCGCGTTCTTCTTTCGGAATGGACGCGTGCGTCATTGTAGCGGGATGTCCGCACAAAGATTCTACACCACCAAGCGATTCTGCCAAGGAAAACAAATGCAATTTGGATAATATTTTATGCGCCTCTTCCAATTTATTTCCTTTCAGTGTAAACGACATCATTCCGCCAAAATCACGCATTTGATTTTTAGCAACCAAATGGTTTGGATGACTTTCAAATCCTGGCCAATACACATTTTCTACTTTCGGATGTTTCTTCAAATAATGGGCAATTTTTTTCCCGTTCTCGGAATGTCTTTCCATCCGAACATGAAGTGTTTTTATTCCACGCAAAACCAAAAAACAATCTTGCGGACCCGGAACTCCGCCGCAACTATTTTGTATGAAAGCCAAACGTTCCGCCAAAGCGTCGTCTTTACAAATCAAAGCACCCATCACCACATCAGAATGTCCACCCAAATATTTTGTAACGGAATGCATCACAATGTCCGCGCCCAAATCCAAAGGCGTTTGTAAATACGGCGAAGCGAAGGTATTATCCACCGCTAACAAAATATTATTTTTCTGCGAAAGCGCCGCAACCGCTTTGATGTCGATGATGTTCAGCATCGGATTGGTGGGCGTTTCCACCCAAATCAATTTGGTATTTTTGGTGATGTATTTTTCAATTTCGGATACATTTTGCATTCCGATAAAATGAAATTTGATGCCGTATTGTGCAAATATTTTTGTAAAAATTCGGTACGTTCCTCCATATAAATCGTTCGTAGAAATGACTTCGTCACCCGGTTTTAAAAGTTTCGCAACCGTATCAATAGCCGCCATTCCGCTGCCAAAACACAAACCATGTTTCCCGTTCTCGAGCGCCGCTAAATTTTTTTCTAAGGCTCTGCGCGTGGGATTGTGCGTACGCGAATACTCGTAGCCTTTGTGGTTTCCCGGCGAGGTTTGCACGTAAGTAGAAGTTTGATAAATGGGAGTCATAATGGCTCCTGTAGCTGGATCCGGCTCTTGTCCGGCATGGATGGCTTTTGTTCCGAATTTCATCGTTAAAAAATTATTTTTTCGGAAGCAAAATTACTAAACGTTTAGCTATTTCCGGAAATAATTATTTTACGAATTTTAGTGTTTGAAAAATTAATTTTTCGAAGCGTTATTTTTGATGCGATTTATTTTTTCTGTTTATTGGCAAGCTGTCCGCAAGCCGCATCAATATCTTTTCCGCGACTTCTGCGCACATTTACAATCACATTATTATTTTCCAAATAATTGGTAAACGCTTCTAAACGTTCGTTAGAGGTTTGTTCAAATTCGCCATTTTCAATCGGATTGTATTCAATCACATTTACCTTGCAAGGCGTACGTTTGCAAAAATCTACCAACTCGCGCGCATCTTCCAAAGTATCGTTAAAATCCTTGAAAATAATGTATTCGTAAGTAATGCGCGTTTCGGTTTTTTCGTAAAAATAATTCAAGGCTTCTGTTAAAGCATCCAAAGAATTTTGTTCGTTGATGGGCATTATTTTGCTGCGTTTCTCGTCGTTCGCGGCGTGCAGCGAAAGTGCTAAATTAAATTTTACGCCATCATCGCCTAATTTTTTTATCATTTTAGCGATACCCGCTGTGGAAACAGTAATGCGTTGGTATGAAATATTTAAGCCTTGCGGCGAAGTTATTTTTTCAATCGATTCGAGTACGCTTTTATAATTCAGCAAAGGCTCGCCCATGCCCATGTACACGATGTTGGTGAGTGGCGTTTTGTATTTTTCGAGTGCTTCGTTTCGTATCAAAACTACCTGATCATAAATTTCATCGGCGTTTAAATTTCGCAAACGTTCCATACGTCCGGTGGCGCAAAATTTACACGTTAAGCTGCAACCTACTTGCGATGAAATGCAAGCCGTCATACGAGTTTTAGTAGGAATTAAAACACCTTCAACGATATTTCCATCGTATAAACGAAATGCATTTTTAATGGTTCTATCACGACTAATTTGTGAGGAATCTATTTCCACGGCGTTAATACAAAAATTATTTTCGAGCCATTCGCGTGTGGTTTTCGAGAGGTTGGTCATTTCCGAAAAATGGTGTACCGATTTTTGCCAAAGCCATTCATACACTTGCTTGGCACGAAATTTTTTTTCTCCGTTTTCGAGAAAATATTTTTCGATTTCTTCCAACGATAAAGTGCGAATATCCTTTTTGTCAAGTGTTTCAGACATGCGGCAAAGGTAAAAATTAGTCTGAGAAAAATCGTCTATTTTTGCAAAATCAAATGATAAGCAATGCGTAAAATTACAGCCGATATTATTTTTTCGATAAAAAATCCTCCGATTAAAAACGGAATTATCATCGTAACCGATGACGGAAAAATTTTGGATGTACTTCCTGAAAATACTGTCAATAAAGAAGAATTAGAAAATCACGTAGGAATTATTTGTCCGGGTTTTGTGAACACACATTGCCATCTCGAACTCTCACATCTGAAAAATAAATTACCCGAAAAAACGGGATTGGATGTGTTTATTCGCGAAATTGAAAAACAACGCAAAGCCGACGAAGAAGAAATTTCACAAGCCATTGAAAATGCCGAAAACGAAATGATTTTAAACGGAATTGTGGCTGTTGGCGATATTTCAAATGGAGATAAAAGTTTTGCACAAAAAAGTAGAAAAAATATTTTTTACCACACGTTTATTGAAGTATTTGGATTTCATCCTGATAAAGCGGAAAATGCTTTTGCGCGAAGTATGGCGTTGAAAGAAAAATATATTTCACACGTTTCTAATCACGTTTCTATTTCGCCACACGCACCTTATTCGGCTTCAGAAACCCTCTTGAAAAAATTATTTTTTGAAACTGAAAAAAATAATTCTATTTCCACCATTCACAACCAAGAATGTGAAGATGAAAATTTATTTTTTGAAAAAAAACAAGGAAAAATTTTAGCGCGATTGCAGCTTTTTGGCATTGACACAGACTTTTGGAAAGCTCCCGAAAAAAATTCTTTGCGCGCTACCTTGCCACAACTCGCACAAAAAAATAATTTTTTATTGGTTCACAATACATTTACTTCGCGTGAAGATATTAAATGGGCAAACGCCTTTCATCCTCATCTTTATTGGTGTTTTTGTCCGAATGCGAATTTGTATATAGAAAATAAATTGCCTGATTTTGAAAATTTTATTTCCGAAAATGCACGTATCACAATCGGGACGGACAGTTTAGCGTCTAATCATCAATTAAGCATTTTGGAAGAATTGAAAATAATTTCTGTGGCTCGTCCTGAAATTCCTTTAAATACGTTGCTTACGTGGGCAACAAAAAATGGATCTGATTTTTTAAATTGCAGCGATTTTTTCGGAACTATCGAAAAAAATAAATTCCCAGGATTGCTACTTCTCAATAATATCAATAAAAATAATGGCTCGCTTAGTAAAAATACAGAAGTAAAAGTGTTGGTAAAAGCGCATAAAAAAATCCGGTAATAATTACCGGATTTTTAAAACACAACTTAATTTTTATTTCAGCGTAAGCGTCGTTTGCCCTATTTCCGCTTTGTCAGAATAAATATTAATAATATATTTTCCAGACACAAAAGGATCTTTGCTGGAACCATACATCGTTAAACTGATTTCCTGATCTTGATAATTAAAGGATTGTTTTCCTGCAAAAAAACCTTTTCCGCCTTGAAAATCAAACATGCTGGATTCATCACCTGTTTGGGATAATTCCTTTCCATCCGGAGAAATAATCCGAAGATAAATATCTCTGTTCCCGGTGCGAGAAATATTATTTTGCGCGATGGTAAAACTTACTTTTATTTTATCCACACGTTTGGCATGCGTTGTCTCTGATTCGCGTTTTCCGCCAGATTTTAAATGAACACCTTCCACTATAATATGATTGGCTTGGAGGATAGAGCCAGTATTAACTACACTTTGTAAATCCTCGTTTTGCTTGTTCAACGTTTCCGTTTTTCCTTGCTCAGATTTCAAATCGTGTTTTGCCTGATCGCGTTCCACCGTAAGATGTTGATTTAATGTGTTCAAGGAATCAATCGTAACCACATATCCTTTCATAATCTCACGCAACGTATTGGTTTCCTTGCGTAATCGCGACATAATATAAGCATCGTCTTTGTATTTTTCAGCTTGTACCAGCAAAGCTGCAATAGTATCTCGTTTGTTATCCAATTGCGCTTGTAACGCAGTATTGTTTGTTTTTAAAGATCCGTACTGCGATTGCAAAGCCAGCAAATCATCTTTCACATTATCGCGTTCAACAGTTATTGTTTTTGTAACAACAATTTCTTGTTCCGCTCTGTTTTTTTGCACCCAATATTGCCATCCAAGTATTCCGCAAAGAAATAAGAGAATAATAATAATAATGATAAAAACACGGTCTTTCGATTTTTGTTCTTCCGTTTTTTTGTCAATTGGACTTTGCGTATTCTCCATAATTTTAAATTAAAAAAAGATAATATACTTTTTAGGATGTTTATTTCGTTTGCGATTACAAAAGTACAATTTTTTAGTTCCATCATCTTTTTACTGATTTCTTAAAAAATGTTAAAAGACTTTTTATCCTTGATTTATCCTCCTGTTTGCGCTTCTTGCGAAGGTATTTTAATGCACAACGAAAATTTAATTTGCACACATTGTTTGTATCGTTTACCAAAAACAAATTATCATTATTTGCAAGATAATCCCGTAGCGCGACTTTTTTGGGGAAGAGCTGATATTGCTGCTGCAGCCGCGATGTTTACCTTTAGCAAAGGCGGAAAAATTCAACATTTAATTCATCAATTAAAATATCGAAATCAGAAAGAAATTGGAAAAATACTCGGCCATTTTTATGGAAATGAATTAAAACAAACTGATCTATTTAAAGATATAAATATGGTGGTTCCCGTTCCTTTGCATCTCGAAAAAATAAAAAAAAGAGGTTACAATCAAAGTTCGCTTTTCGCGGAAGGCATCGCCAAATCAATGCAAATTGAGTGCTCCGAAAAAATAATTTTTCGAAATACCTTTTCAGAAACACAAACACGTAAATCGCGTTATAAACGTTGGCAAAATGTGGAAACTATTTTCGAAACAAAAAATAATTTTTTGGCAAAAGGGAAGCATATTTTAATTGTGGATGACGTGGTAACTACTGGTTCTACATTAGAAGCCTGCGCACAAACGCTGCTTAAAATTCCGAATACAACAGTGAGCATTGCCGCCATCGCATTTGCGGCGCTTTAGAAAATCAATCGGTTTCTGATTTTTTATTACTTTTACCTTCCTTAAATAAAAAGAGCGAATGAAAAATATGATTGCGGGCTTCTCAAAACAATTGCAAGAAGCGCTGAATATTGGGAAAAAAATAAAATTAAGCGCGTCCACGCACGAAATAAAAAACGTGTTAATTTCTGGCTTAGGCGGCTCCGGCATTGGCGGAACAATTGTTTCGGAATTGGTAGCGATAGAAATAAAAGTCCCAGTTGAAGTAATCAAAGGTTATTTTATTCCGGCTTACGTCAATAAAAATACGCTTGTAATTATCTCTTCTTATTCAGGAAATACCGAAGAAACGGTGAATTGTTTGGAAATGGCTATTCAACGAAATGCAAAAATTGTGTGCATTACTTCTGGCGGTAAAATAGCTGCTATCGCGAAAGAAAAACAATTGGATTGTATTCTAATTCCTGGAGGAATGCCGCCACGCACTTGTTTAGGTTACTCGTTTACACAACAATTTTTTATTCTGAATTTTTTCGGGCTTCTGAAAAATAATTTTTTGAACGACTTAGAAAATGCCATTAAATTAATTGATGTAGATGAAAAAATAATTCTGGAAGAGGCAAAAAAAATCGCAGAGAAATTAAAAAATAAATTACCAGTAATATACAGCACCACCTATAACGAGGGCATTGCCATTCGCTTGCGCCAGCAATTAAATGAAAATGCAAAAATATTATGTTGGCACCACGTAATTCCCGAAATGAATCACAACGAATTGGTGGGCTGGACACATAAAAACGAAAATTTAGCAGTCATTATTTTTAGAGATAAAGATGATTTTTCGCGCAACCAAGCTCGCATCGAAATCAATAAAAAAGTGTTTGAAAAATATACTTCTACGATTGTCGAAATTTATTCGAAAGGAAATTCTTTGATTGAAAAAGCTGTTTATTTAATTCATCTCAGCGATTGGATTTCGTATTTCGTTGCCGAACAAAATGGCGTGGACGCGGTGGAAGTAAATGTGATTAATCACTTAAAATCAGAATTGGGAAAATTGTAAAATACCCATGCAAAAAATTATTTTTCAGGACTTGGATTTGATAGACTATAAAGTCTGTTGGGACTATCAAGAAAAATTATTTTCGGAAACGATTAATCAAAAAATTGCAAATCGAACACCTCCTGAATCAGAACAAATTCCGACTAAAAATTATTTATTGTTTTGCGAACATCCGCATGTTTATACGCTCGGAAAAAGTGGTTCGGAAAATAATTTTTTGCTGAATGCAGAAAGTTTAAAACAAAAAAATGCAACGTATTATAAAATAAATCGTGGCGGAGATATTACGTATCACGGTCCCGGACAATTGGTGGCGTATCCGATTTTAGATTTAGATACTTTTTTTACGGACATCCATAAGTATCTGCGTTTTTTGGAAGATGTAATTATTTTGACGCTCGCAGAATATGGAATTGCTGCTGGAAGAATTTCTGGTTTAACCGGCGTTTGGCTGGATGTGGATAATTTAGCAAAAGCCCGAAAGATATGTGCCATGGGCGTTCGCAGCAGTCGTTGGGTTACAATGCACGGTTTGGCGTTTAACGTAAATACGGATTTAACGTATTTTAATCACATCATTCCTTGCGGGATTTCCGACAAGGCTGTAACTTCGCTGGAAAAAGAATTGGGCAAAAAGGTAGACATCAACGAAGTAAAAGGAAAAGTAAAAAAACATTTTTCAACGCTGTTTCAAGCCACATTTATTGAGGTAGGAAAACTCGTCTCAAAAAAATAATTTTTCAAAACCAATTTCATGAAAACACTAAAAAGTATTTTAAAATGGATTGTGATTATTCTTGTTGTGTTGAATCTTTTGATTTTGATTTCGGGACGAACGTATTTGTACAAAGGCATTGCTAACACGTATTTGAAAGGCAGAAAAGGTCCTTCGATTACGGAATATAAAATTTTCTCGAACCGAGAAGTAAACGTTGGAACGCCGCAACCTTGGGCTGTTGCAGTAAATTACAACAAAGCAACTATTCCTGCAAATGATTTGGCAGACATGGAAAAATACAAAACCATCGCGTATGTTATTGTGAAAAATGATTCGATTTGTTACGAGCAATATTGGGATGGTTTCGGAAGAAATTCGGTAACCAATTCTTTTTCGATGGCAAAAACATTTGTCAGTATTTTAGTCGGAATTGCGATTGACGGAGGAAAAATTAAAAGTGTGGACGAGCCTGTCGGAGATTTTTTATCACAATTTAAAGACGGAGAAAATGCACAATTAACTATTAAAGATTTATTGACTATGAGTTCCGGAATTAATTTTGATGAGAATTATGTTAGTCCGTTTGCCTATCCTGCGCAAGCCTATTACGGAACGGATTTGCAAAAATTAACGTATGGATATAAAGTTACCGAAACGCCTGGAAAAGCTTTTAAATACCTTAGCGGGAATAGTTCTTTACTTTCTTTTATTGTTGAAAAGTCAACAGGAATGCCGCTTTCCGTTTACGCATCAGTTAAGTTATGGCAACCGATGGGAGCTGAAAATCCAGCGTATTGGAGTTTGGATCATCCGAATGGAGTGGAAAAAGCTTATTGTTGTTTTAACTCTAACGCTCGTGATTTCGCGCGTTTCGGAGAATTGTATTTGCAAAATGGAAATTGGAACGGCAAGCAATTGGTTTCGGAAGCTTACGTAAAAGCTTCTGTAGCTCCTGCAAATATTTTAGATGACTTTGGAAATCCAAATAAAAAATACGGCTATAATTGGTGGTTGTTAAACTATAAAGGACACGCTGTTTTTTATGCACGCGGTATTTTAGGACAATATATTTTGGCAATTCCAGATGAAAAAATGGTGGTAGTTCGACTCGGAAAAACACGTGCCAAAGGACAAACAGATGGGCATCCGGACGATGTGTATGAATATTTGGATGCTGCTTTAAGTATGTACGGAACAAATTAAAAACGATTTTTTTCCTTCTCAAAAAATAATTTTTCGAATGCGAATTTTAAACTGAAATGGCAAAAACAAAAAGTACTTTTTTCTGTCAAAATTGCGGAGCACAATCCCCTAAATGGGTTGGTAAATGCGTTTCGTGTGGAGAATGGAATACGTTTGTAGAAGAAATTATTTCGAAAGGCGATGAAGTAAAAACGCCTGGTATCGCGCAAAGTACGCAACGTGCATCAAAACCTTTGCTTATTTCTGAAATTGAACTTTCCGAGCAACATCGCATTCCTATTGAAGACGAAGAATTGAGTCGTGTTTTGGGCGGAGGCATTGTTCCCGGCTCATTGGTTTTATTTGGCGGAGAACCTGGCATTGGAAAATCTACTTTGATGCTTCAACTTGCTGTAAAATTAAAAAACCTCCGAACGCTTTATGTATCCGGCGAAGAAAGCGAACAACAAATTAAAATGCGTGCCGACAGAATTGGGATGACAAATCCGGAGTGTTATATTTTATCTGAAACATCTACCCAAAATATTTTCAAACAAATTGAATTATTGGAGCCGCAATTAGTAATTGTGGATTCCATACAAACCTTGCACACAGCGAGAATTGAATCATCGCCAGGAAGTATTTCACAAATCCGCGAAAGCGCAGCCGAATTAATGCGCTACGCAAAAGAAAGCGGAACGCCTGTTTTTATTATTGGACACATCACAAAAGATGGTTCCATTGCTGGACCAAAAGTGTTGGAACACATGGTGGATACGGTTTTGCAATTTGAAGGCGACAGAAATCATGTGTATCGTTTGTTGCGAACAGCAAAAAATAGATTTGGTTCTACCAACGAATTAGGCATTTACGAAATGCAAGGAAGTGGTTTGCGACAAGTGAGCAATCCTTCTGAAATACTGATTACAAACCGCGAAGAGCCTGTGAGTGGAGTTGCCATTTCTGCAACAATGGAAGGATTACGACCGATGTTAATTGAAACGCAAGCACTTGTAAGTAGCGCTGCGTACGGAACTCCGCAACGCTCTTCTACCGGATTTGATTTACGCAGATTAGCAATGTTATTGGCTGTTTTAGAAAAACGCTGCGGATTTCGCTTGGGTGCGAAAGATGTTTTTTTAAATATTGCTGGTGGCATAAAAGTAGAAGATCCGGGAATTGATTTGGCCTTGGTTTGCGCAGTGCTTTCGTCTAATGAAGACATTCCGATTTCGCCAAAAATTTGTTTTGCTGGAGAAGTAGGACTTTCTGGAGAAATTCGTCCGGTAAATCGTATTGAACAACGAATTTCGGAAGCCGAAAAATTAGGCTTCGATCAAATTTTCATTTCCAAATACAATAAAAAAGGCTTGGACGTAAAAAAATTTAACATCCAACTCACCTTTGTTGGCAAGATAGAAGAGGTATTTAGTTTGTTATTTGGATAGCCAAAAAAATAATTTTTCAAACGATTTTTTCTTAGCTATTGCTTGTTAGGTGTATTTATCTAATTTTGCAACGCTTTAAAAGAAATTTTAAAGGGGCCCATAGCTCATTCGGTTAGAGCAACAGACTCATAATCTGTGGGTGCTTGGTTCGATTCCAAGTGGGCCCACCGCACTTCTAAACAAAGGCGTTCAAAAAAATATTTTTTTGAACGCCTTTGTTTTTGATTTGAAATCAAGTCAATTTGCTTTTTTGAAAATTAAATTTATACCTTTACGAATTATGTTTACTAAAAATACATCTGAAATGGCAAGAAACAATCAAGATGAATCACCTTTGGTGAATCAAATCAGACCAGGAACGGTTATTGATGGAGATATTAAATCAAACGGAGATTTAAGAATAGACGGACTTTTAACTGGAACCATTGATGCAAAAGGAAAATTAGTAGTAGGTCCTACTGGAAATATTTCAGGTGATGTAATTTGTCAAAATGCGGAAATACTTGGAACCATTACTGGTAAATTAACTGTTGCCGAATTGCTTTCGCTGAAATCAACCGCCAAAATAAACGGAGATATTATTACCAATAAATTAGCCATTGAACCGGGCGCCAATTTTTCCGGCTCTTGCACCATGGGTGGCGTGATAAAAGACATCAAGCATGGCGGAAATACCGGAGTTAGAAAAGAAGAAAAAACGGCTTAACGACTACGCCCGCTATTCGGGCATGGCATTTCAAATGATTGCCATTATGCTCGCATTTCTTTTTTCGGGTATTTGGTTGGATAAACATTTTGCACTTCATTATCCTGTTTTTACTGCAACATTTGCGTTATTTGGTGCTTTTTTAGCCATTTATTATTTTATTCGAGATCTTTTGTAATTAAAATGTACAACGCACACTTCCGTTTATTTTTGATAAAGTTGTCGATTTTTACTTTATTTATCCTATCCACCGGATTTTTCCTTTTTCCTTTTTTGCCAGAAAACTACTCTCGAAAAATATTTTTTCTGCTTAATATTTTATTTTTTATTGTAACGATTCTCACCCATTTTATTGTCGTAAAAAAATCTTCAGAAAATAATTTTCGAAACTTCGTTTCTTATTTCATGGAAGCCACTACAAGTAAATTACTTATTTATCTGATGGTGATTTTTTTCTATCTTTTTTTTAGAAAACAAAATGCGCAACCTTTTATTATTTTCTTTTTAATCCTTTATATTTTTTACACTGTTTTTGAAACCGTTTCTTTGTTGAAATTTTTCAAAAAGCGAAGTGTTTAAGTGGAATTAATTGTAATCGTTTTAGTATTATTGTATATAAATTTGAAATCGAAAAAATGAGTAAAGTAGCATTGATTACCGGAATTACCGGTCAGGATGGATCGTATTTAGCCGAATTTCTTTTGAAAAAAGGATACACTGTTCACGGCATCAAACGTAGAAGTTCGTCGTTTAATACAGACAGAATTGACCATCTTTACAAAGATACCCACGAGCAAAAAGTAAATTTTTTTCTGCATTATGGCGATTTAACGGATTCTACCAATTTGATTCGTATTGTGCAAGAAGTTCAGCCAGATGAAATATATAATTTGGCAGCACAATCGCACGTAAAAGTTTCTTTCGAAACACCTGAATATACTGCTAATTCGGATGCTATCGGCACATTGCGTTTGCTCGAAGCCATTCGCATTTTAAAATTAGAAAAGAAAACAAAATTTTACCAAGCCTCTACATCCGAGATGTATGGCGAGGTTCAGGAAATTCCGCAACGCGAAACCACTCCCTTTTATCCACGCAGCCCTTACGGAGTGGCTAAATTATATGGATTTTGGATTACAAAAAATTATCGCGAAGCGTATAATTTGTACGCTTGCAACGGAATTTTATTTAATCATGAAAGTCCAGTGAGAGGTGAAACTTTTGTAACGCGAAAAATTACGCGCGCTGCCGCAAAAATAAGTTTAGGATTACAGAAAAAATTATTTCTCGGAAACCTTGATGCAGAGCGCGATTGGGGACATGCAAAAGATTATGTGGAAGGCATGTGGATGATGCTTCAACAAAAAGTAGCAGACGATTATGTATTGGCAACAGGAAAAAAAGTTTCCGTACGGAAATTTGTAGAAATGGCTTTTGCAGAAGTAGAAATTAAATTGGAATGGAAAGGAAAAGGAATCGAAGAAAAAGGCATCAACACGGCGAATGGCAAAACGCTCATCGAAATTGATGCTGAATATTTTCGTCCGACTGAAGTAGATTTATTGGTGGGAGATGCTTCGAAAGCGCACAAAAATTTAGGTTGGAAACCCAAATATAAATTAGAACAATTGGTAAAAGAAATGATGGAATCTGATTTGAAATTATTTCGAAAAGACAAGTATTTGCTGGAAGGTGGACACGATGTGATGAATTTCCACGAATAATTTTTTCGAGCAAAAAATTAGTAAAATGCAAACCTATATTTCCATTTTACGCGGAATTAATGTGGGCGGACATCGAAAAATTTTGATGTTGGATTTAAAAAAGCTGTACGAAAAATTAAATTTCAAAGACGTTGTAACTTACATACAAAGCGGAAATGTTATTTTTAAAACAGACGCGAAAAATAATAATTCAGCGCTTTCAAAAGCGATTGAAAAAATAATTTTTGAAACATATAATTTTCAAGTTCCGGTAATTATTAGAACGGTTTCTGAAATCGAAAAAATAATTTTTGAGAACCCTTTTTTGAATGAAGAAAATAGTGATGTAGAAAGATTACACGTTACTTTCCTTTCGGAAATACCCGCCAAATCAGAAGTTCAGGAAATTTTAAAATTGGATTATTCGCCCGATAAATTTATTCTGAACAACAAAGAAATTTTTATTTGTTGTTCGAATGGTTACGGAAATACAAAATTATCCAATCCGTTTTTTGAAAAAAAGTTAAATATAATTGCTACCACCAGAAATTGGAAAACCGTAATGAAACTAGTTGAATTGGCGAACAAAAAAACAGCTTCAAAAAAATAATTTTTTGAAGCTGTTTTGAGGATACTGAAAAATTATTTTTTGGAAATGTTCGAAATCTGTATCGGAATTCCTGTTACACAACCTTTCGGATTATGGATTTTTAAAATTCGGTAATTGAAAGAAATTTCCAATCCATCCACATCAAAAGTAGTTAGTCCAGTAATCGGAATATAAATAAGTCTTTTTTTTCCTGATACAGAATCACACACGATAACCGTTCCGCAACCACTTGCGCTGTATTGATGAGAAACTTTTCCGCTGGCTATCGGAGCGGAAGAGCTTTGAATCGTTGCATTCATAGAGGCAACCGCTTTCTTCGATTTACAAGCGGCGCAAACAAACAAACACAATAACATCATCATAAGCGATGCTGCAAAACTCTTACCAATCCTACTTCTCAGCATATTATTGAATTATTACTTTTAAAACGCGTTGAAAATCGTTGTTTCCTAATCTCACAAAATAAAGTCCTTTTGCTATACCGCTGGTGCTGATAGTTGTTTGAAGTGCATTCGCAGTTGGCATTACCGTTTTTCCGCTGATGTATTTTCCTTGTACATCATACAAGGTTAAAATCATTGTACTATTCGTTGGAAGATTTTTTGCTTTGATACTTAATTCATCTCCAGATTGAAAAGCGTTCAATGTAACCTGATTGTTTGTTAACGTAGCAATTCCTGTTCCGCTGGTGCAAATGGGCACTTTAAAAGAAAAAATGCGCGTACTCAAATATCCACCTGCTGCAACATACATATTCGTATGCCAAAACGTAACTCCATCAGATGGATCAACCGTTGTGTTAGCATAATCGCCCCAACGGCTTGCCTGTGTAAAGGCAGAAGACCCAGCAACACCAATTCCTTCTGTTAAAGACATTGTTCCTAAAGGATCACATTTTCTTCTACCAGTATACCGAATTCCCGGATATACAGAAGTGGGATCGGAAACAGAATAAGCTAAACCAATACTGCCATTCTGATCCATCGCAATGGAAGGATTCCAACGACTCACGCCATCGTTTGGTGCATACGTACCTTGTTGATAAATACTCCAAACGTTACTCGTAGCATCTTGGCGCAATTCATACCATCTAAGTCCAGAAACAATTGTACTTCCAGTTCCTACGTTTACTGGGTTACACATCACTGCAGCATTGTAAGTTCCCCATCTTAAATAAGGAATACGGTAAGAGAAAAATCCATCAAGTGCATCTAAACTGTTTGGGTTCCCAGGCTGATCAATATCTTGTTGTCCACCTGTAAAAATACAATTGGAAGGTTGCGTGGTTAAGGAATCCGAAAGAGCAATGGCTCCTGTTTTATTCGTCCAATCGGTAGTTATTTTGTAAATCCTGATTTTATCAGTGAAATTTCCTCCCCAACTGGCGCTGGTAAAATCAAATAAATATTCCGGTGAGCCATAAGGAGGCAATGTTCCGTCCGCATAAAGCGTTTGCGGGCACCAAAATCCACCACCACTTCCGGCAGGCATATAAATAGAAGGAATAACGATGAAACCTGCAGTAGGGTCGCCTGTAATCATTTTTGCACGTTGATAAACAACTACTTTTTGATTTTGGCAATTACATGTTTCATAATAACCGTCTGACCAAATAGAAAATTTTGGGTAATCGGCAAAATCATTTGCATCTGGAGTAAAATCATAAATATAATATGTTCCAGTTGGATCGGGTGTTGTAGAAACGGCAAACTGCATTTCAGTTTCGTTTCCGTTATTATCTGATTGAAATTCTTCTATTACCCAACGGTCTGCAAATTTATCGTACATCACAACGGGATCGCCATCATCAGTACTTCCTGGAAAAAGATGGCTCAAAGCAAAGGAAGGAGTAAGTGCAGTTCCACTTTTGTCGAATACCTGATAATCGCTGTTAATGGCTTGTACATAATTATTCGGACCTACCATTCCGTTTGGATCATAAGGAACGTACCCTTGCGAACTGGATTGCCCATCTACACTCACAATGGTACCTTCCGTAGCGGTTGTTCCTTGTGCTTTTTGTACAATAGAATCGGTGATTGTTTTTTCAGCGCCGTCGCGGTGTTTCAGAATTTGATACGGAAATCTTCTATGTGCATCATTGTCCGCAGCTTGTTTATATACGCCGTCTTTTCTTCCGGTAACCGGATATTCTTTCGCTATTTCGCGCAAAGGTCTGCTGATGGAAAAACTCGTACATTGCTTGTAATACGATCCATCTGGATGGCGAATAACGGTTTGCGAAAACAAAGAGCCTGCTATCAAAGATGCAGCGCTGAGTAGTAGAGTGTTTTTCATGTGAATTATTTTTTGACGAATATAAATTATTCTTTTTAATATTCAAAATATTTTGCATTAAAAAACACCTTCGAAAAATTATTTTTTTGAAGCATAAAAAAAGTCCTGCAAAAGCAGGACTTGAAAAATTATTTTTTTGAAAGGTATTTTAGTTATCCCAAAAAAGAGTCGGAGACCACATGGTACAAGGAGGTGCATTGTTTAAATTAACCTCGCTTTGCGGATAAATAAACCGACGCGCTACTCCATTACTTCCAGCAACTGGAATTAAAGTTGGGCTGGCGGTACGTCTCCACAATGTCCATGCTTCTGGATTCAAGTACAAAGCAATCCACTCCTGATACGCTATTTGAGCGATGGCTGCATTAGTAGTACCCGGCAAAAGCCCTTGTGTACCTGCTAAATAAGCCGTTGTATTAGTGGAAGTAACACCTAAACGTGCCATATTTTGAGTAATTCCGTTGATATAAAATGTTTGTGCAGCAACAACAGATCCTCCTGCTCTCAAAGTGGCTTCGGCTGCTACAAATTGCATTTCTGAATAAGTAATGAAATCAACTGGAGCATTTGGGATACCACCATAAAAACCCCCAAACCCAGGACCTTGGGTTAATTCGGCAGTACTATCAATCAAAATGTTTTTACGTGGGTCATTTAACATGTTGAGGACAGTATCCATTTTTGAATATGCGAAACTAATATCGCCTCTTTGAGTGTTGAATTGATACCATTCGCCGGCAGCAGTTGCAGCAGTACCGTAAGTAATTGTTGCATTGTCGGCATTGCTTTGGAAAGATTCTCCCACTTCTACTAAAGCGCTATCCGCCATAGCGATATTGTTGTGTTTGGTTTGATGGATGAATAAACGTGCTTTAATCGCATGAGCAAATTTAATCCAGTTTGCCGCATTTCCGCCATACATAAAATCATCGGTTGAAGGAGTTAAAAGTCCAGAATTTGGATTGTTCAAATCCACAATGGCTTGATTTAATAAAGTGGTAATGGTTCCATACAATGTTTGATCATTATCATACGCAGGATGTAAATTGCTTACCCCTTTAAATGATTGGGAATAAGGAATACTTCCCCAACAATCTACCATAGTTTGTAAAGAATAAGCCATCAACACTTCGGAAATTCCTTTGTATTCGTTGTTTCCTCCGCTTGTTGCTTGTTGCATCAGCGTATAGTCATTTTCCATTGCAGAAGAGTACATATTGCCCCACAAATCATCGAAATCCGATGTATTCATTACGTATTGATAATAAATTTGTGATTGACGACTTTGCCCAAAAGTTTGTTGCGTAAACATCGAGGTATATTGCGACATTTCGCCGCCTACATAATAACCAATGGCGGTTTCTGCTGTTGGCAATAACACACTGGGAACAACCGAAGCCGGAGCATTCGGATTTTTATTCACTTTCGTATAGAAATCCTTTTTACAAGAAGCTGCAGAAAGTAACAACACTGTTACAGCTACTGCGGATACGGATATTTTTATAGTTTTCATAGGTAGATTTTTAACAGTTAAAAATTATAAGCCAACATTTAAACGAACACCATAACTTTTTATGCCAGGATTGTTAAAATAGTCCAAGCCTTGTCCGTTAGCAGGTCCACCAAGACTTGTTTCTGGATCAACACCAGGATATTTTGTCCAAAGGAATGGGTTGTTGGCAAAAGCAGTAAGCGATAATTTAGTGAAATGTGCTTTTTTAATCCATTTTTCAGGAAACGAATACGTTAAACTCATTTGTCCTACGCGTACAAAAGAAACATCGTAAACGTTTGCAGAAGTTGGACCTCCAAAACTACTTCCGATATTTTGCCAGTAGTATTCGTTGTATTGTGCTGTAACATTATTGGCAGCTCCTTCTCCTGTTACTTCTGTCCCTGATGAATTATTGTGAGCAATATTTCCGTTGGCGTCTAAGTGTCCTGCATTACCCGAAAATACAACATTTTGCCCACGGTTAGCAGTTTGCTGAGCCGTTCCAAAATATTCGAGGGCTCCCAATGTTCCGTCCCACATACTTCCACCTTCGCGAACATTCAATATAATTCCCAATGTAATGTTTTTGAAAGTAAAGGCATTGTTGATGCCACCTATCCATTTTGGTTGAATGTTTCCGAGCGGAACGCTTTGAGTACCCACAATCGGCATACCATAACCTGGATCTGTTTTGATGTCGTCAATTATCATGTTTCCACTGCCATCACGAACATAATCTGTTCCATAAATAACACCATAAGGTTGTCCAGGCAAAGCATATACGCCACCACCAGTAAATCCACCTAAAAATAAGCTATTTACACCCGGTGCTAAGGCAACTACTTCGTTCACGTTTTTGCTCCAGTTAAACCCTAAATCCCAAGTAAAACCGTTTTTCAACTTTACAGGAGTCGTGTTTAAAGTAAGCTCAATACCTTTGTTAGTTACCTGACCTAAGTTAAACAAAGCAGATGCAAATCCGGTAGAATAAGGAATGGGAACAGTAAAAATCTCATCCGTTGTATTCTCATAATAATACGTTGCACTCAAGCTCACTCTGTTTTGAAAGAAAATTAAATCAGTACCTATTTCATAACTGTTTGTGTTTTCAGGAAGTAATCCTGAATTTCCAATGACAGAAGTAGGGCTGCTAATTTGGTATCCAGCTTGTCCGTTGAAAGGGAAAGTAACTCCTGTTGTATAACCATCCTTAATACTTGCTTGACTGTAATACGTTTGAAGTGCTTCTATCGGTGCATCTTGTCCTACTTGTGCATACGACATACGTAATTTCCCGTAAGGGAAAATTTTGTTGGTCGTTAGTTTCAACGCATCTGTAAATACCCATGCGGCACTTACGGAAGGATAGAAAAAATTATTGTGTCCTGGAGCTAAAGTAGAAGTCGTTTCATCACGTCCGGTAAGGGTTAAAAACAATTGACTTTTCCAATTCAATTGACCTTCTCCATACCATGCCGAAGTACGTTTTCCTGCTTCACTCTCGCTGGCTTGATAATTTTGAGCATTCGATAAATCTAAAAAGTTAGGTAAGGAAAAATTACTGCCAGTAGCAAAACGGTTTTGACTTCTTAAATCAAAAAAGTTTTGTCCGAGAATTAAATTACCCGATAAATCGTCGGAAAATTTATGATTCATATTTACGATAAAATCGGAATTGAATTGGCTATTAAAATAATCCGAGGTATATAAATATCCAGCTGGGAATTGATTCGATCCAATGTCATACGCGTCTTTATCACTTTGAAAATAAACATCTCCGCCTATACGGTAAGTAACCATCATCCAACTTAATGCCTGATAATTTAATTGCGTAGTACCAAAAACGCGGTTCAAGCCTTCTGTATAAGGATCCCGATTTACAGTCCAATAAGGGTTGTCGTATCCACCACCGCCTCGGTAGCTTCTTTGATTGCCATTTGGCAATACGTATGCACTGGAATCTACCGGATTTTTTTGTCCATAAGAATTATCGAAAGTTGCCGGAGTTCTTAATAAACCTAACATCACGCCCGAAACTTGAGAACCTTGTTGTGCTTTATTGTTAAATGAGTTAATGTAATTAACGCCCGCTGTAATACTTAATTTTTTTGAAAGTGCGGTTTCTCCGTTTATACTAAAATTAGTTTTATTGTATTTGGTGCCAGGGATAATTCCTGTTTGGTGAAGATTTCCCAAAGAAATTCGGTAATTGGATTTACTGTTTCCACCTGAAAAAGCGATGTTGTTATCCGCTGTAACTCCTGTTTGAAAGAAATTGTATTGATTGTAAGGCGTAACAGGAACAGTACCTGTAGGAGAAATATCTCCGTTACGATCCCATTGATTAGCTACCCCTGTACGTTTAAGTGTGCTGATTGCAGGACCCCAAGAGAATTTTTTATCCGATCCACTGGAATCAGGTCCTTGATAAATCCCGTTATTTCCCTGTGCCCATTGGTTCTGAAGCTCTGGTAATTTATCCGGTGAGCTCCAAGATTCGGAGGAGTTAAACTCAATTTTCGGTCCGCCTACAGCACTTCCTTTTTTAGTAGTAATAACAATCGCACCACTGGCTGCTTGAATACCGTACAAAGCTGCTGCTGCTGGTCCTTTCAAAACAGTAATGGATTCTATATCACTTGGATTAATGTCCAAACCACGGTTGGTGGGTTGCGCGCCTCCTGTTAAACCTCCACTAGCACCACCTGCTGCAAATCCTGCATTGGTTGGGTCATAATTGTTAATTGAATTATCAATTGGGATACCATCCACCACCATTAGCGGTTGATTATTTCCAGTTAAGGAAGTTACACCTCTTAAAGTCATATACGTTCCTGCACCTGGGTCTCCTGCACTATTAATTACAGTTAAACCAGCTACTTTTCCGTCCAATTCAGACATCATGTTGCCAGTACCAGAGTTATTTAACTCATCGCCATTAACAACCTGTGTAGCATATCCCAAACTTTTTTTCTCGGCACTAATACCGATTGCAGTAACTACAAATTCATCCAATCCGAATAAATCCGATTGCATGGTTACATTCATATTATCGCTAATAGCAACTTCTTGCTTTTTTACTCCAATGGAAGAAAAAACCAAAGTTGTTTCGCCTGTATTCACACCTAAAGAAAATTTTCCGGATGTATCCGTGCTGGTAGCAATGGTAGTCCCCTTTACTTGTACCACTACGTAAGGAATAGGTTTTCCGTCCGTTCCTTTTACCGTTCCCGAAACAATACGGGTTTGAGCGTTCAAAAATCCGCAACACATCACAAAAAGTAAAATGGCGGAAGCGCGTAGCATCTTTTTCATAGAAATTGTGTTAAATTTTAGTTAAATAAATATACGAATCGTGCAATTTTGCTGATGACTTAGCTTTTTATATCTATTAAAAATCTAAATTAAAGCAGTGCAACATTAATTCATTTTTATTAAAAAAACAAATTCTTTTTCTAAAAATAGTGTAATCCTAAATAGAATCATTTTTTGTCGTTTGAAAAATTATTTTTTCGAAGACTCTTTATGAGCGATGGATCACAAGCGGTTTTAACACAGGAATTATAGCAGGCGCCAATTTAGAAACTGGCGAATACAAGACGGAACTCGTTTTTGTGTTTTGCGGAACGAAATTCAATTTTTGTTCGAAGGAATGTAAAATAAAGAAGAGTACACTAATAAATAAAGCAAATTTTAATCCGCCGAAAAGTGCGCCTAATAAACGATTCATCCAATTCAATAAAATTATTTTTACAAAACGTTCCGTTATTTTTGCGATAAAAAATACGAATGCCAAAATCCCTAAAAATAAAATTGCGAAAGCAATAATTCGAACATGGGAAGAATGCCATGAAAATGTTTTTTCCAGAAAACGAGCTGCGAAATCCGAAAATTTAATTCCACCATAAACGCCAGCCCAAAGTGCCATCAACGAAGCTAATTCGATAATCAATCCTTTGCGGAAACCTTTGTAAAATCCCCACAAAATGAGAATCACTATAATAATGTCGAGCGTATTCATCTGAAAAAATATTTTTTGAAACTACTCTTTTTGCTCCTTCAAAAAAATATTTTTTCGAGAAGATATTCAGAATCCATTGTGAATTTCTCAAAATGTGAACTGGAAGAATCAGTATCTTTGGCGCATGGACAAGGACTTGGAAATTGAATGGAAAAAAGTTGTGAAATTGCTGTCGCCCGCTTTCGGAGAGGATTTGGACATGCAGGGAATTTTATTTTTAATTGGTGTACAAGAACTCGGCAAAGGCAAAAAAACTTTTTCGAAAGACAAGAAATTGGACCTGTTACACATCGCTATTTGTACACTTTTAGCGCCTTACGGATATTATGAATTTGAAGGCAGAGATGCCGACGATTGGCCACATTGGAAATTTAATGAGCAATTGCCTCCACTAAAACCCGGCGAACAATTAGCATTGATTAAGCGCGCCGTTATTGATTATTTCAATACAGAAAATTAATTTTGGAAGAGGAGAAAATCAGTAAAAGATTTTCTCCTCTTTTTGCTTTTGAAAAATTATTTTTTTGAAGACGACATTCCTCTCCTTTCCGTGAAATTAATTTTCTTACTTTTACGAAGAAATTTCATCATTCCTTTATGACAGGCGCAGAAAAACCCGATTCTTTCCGAAAATACATTCGTATATTTTGGATTATCGTTATTGCTCCCATTGTTTTTTTGACTTTATTGGTAACCATTGTTTCAATGGGTTGGATGGGAAAATTACCCACTTTCGAGCAACTCGAAAATCCTAAAAATAATTTAGCCACCGAAGTATATTCCAGTGATATGCAAGTGCTCGGCAAATATTATGTAGAAAATCGTTCGGATGTACAATTTAAAGAACTCAATCCGAATTTGGTACACGCCTTGGTTGCCACTGAAGATGCTCGTTTTTACGAACATTCCGGCGTGGATGTACGTGGACTTTTTCGTGTGATGTTTAAAACCATTTTGGGCGGAAAAGAAAGTTCAGGCGGCGGCAGTACGCTGACGCAACAATTGGCAAAAATGCTTTTTCCACGCGAAGAACATTCTTCCAAGTTACACCTCGCCATTCGTAAAATAAAAGAATGGGTGATCGCTACGCGCTTAGAAAGACAATACACGAAGGATGAAATCCTAACCATGTATCTCAATAAATTTGATTTTATGAATAACGCGGTGGGCATTAAATCTGCTGCTAAAATTTATTTTAATACCAGTCCAGATCAGCTCACCCTCGGCGAATCCGCAATGCTCGTAGGCATGGAAAAAAATCCGGCTTTGTTTAATCCTGTGCGCCGACCAAAAGCCACGCAAGGCCGCAGAGATGTGGTGCTTGAACAAATGTTTAAATACAAATACATTCGCAAAGCGCAAAAGGATTCGACCGCTGCAATACCTTTGGAATTGCACTTTCAACCAGAAAATCACAACGAAGGGTTGGCGACTTATTTCAGAGAATATTTACGCGATAATTTTTTACGGAAATGGTGCGAAGAACATCCGAAACCAGACGGCACGAAATACGATATTTACAAAGATGGATTAAAAATTTATACTACGATTGATTCGCGTATGCAGCTTTACGGGGAAGAAGCGGTTGAAAAAAATTGCAAAGATTTACAAGCGCGATTTTTTGAAGAATGCAAACACAAACGCAATGCACCTTTCGATTATCGTGTAAGCAAAACAGAAATTGAAAACATTATGAACGATGCCATGAGGCGCAGCGACCGGTATCGTTCGCTAAAGGAAGCGGGCGTTTCGGATGATTCCATTCGCCAGAATTTTAATACGCCTATTGACATGACTGTTTTTTCGTGGAATGGCGATATTGATACCACGCTGAGTCCTATGGATTCCATCCGTTATAGTAAATGTTTTCAGCAAGCTGGTTTTATGTCGATGGATCCACAAACGGGTTATATCAAAGCTTGGGTGGGCGGTATCAATCATAAATATTTTAAATACGATCACGTAAAAGAAGGAAAACGTCAGGTCGGTTCTACGTTTAAATCTTTTGTGTATGCGTTGGCGATTCAAGAAGGATATTCGCCTTGCTACGAAGTTCCGAATGTGCCTATAACCATTCATTACGACGGAAAAGATTGGTCGCCAGAGAATGCTGATAACGATGACGACGGAAAAATGATGACCTTGAAAGAAGCGCTCGCAAAATCCGTCAACAGAATTGCTGCTTTTCTTATCAAACAATTTGGTCCGCAAGCTGTGGTAGATTTAGCCAAACGAATGGGAATCACCAGTGAGATGGACGCCGTACCTTCCATTTGTCTGGGAACGCCCGAAATATCCGTTTACGATATGGTTGGCGCGTACAGCACGTTTGCGAACAAAGGCACTTGGACAGAGCCTATTTTTGTTACACGCATCGAAGATAAAAACGGAAAGGTGTTGCAAGATTTTGCTCCAAAAACACAAGAAGTCATGAGCGAAGAAAAAGCCTACATTATGTTGGATTTATTGAAAGGCGTGGTACAATACGGAACAGGAGTACGTTTGCGTTATAAATATAAATTGATGAATCCGATTGCCGGAAAAACAGGAACCACACAAAATAATTCCGACGGTTGGTTTATGGGTATCACTCCCGATTTAGTTTCTGGATGTTGGGTAGGTTGGGAAGACCGTGGTGTACATTTCAGCTCTATGCAATGGGGACAAGGTGCCAGCGAAGCACTTCCGATTTGGGCGTATTACATGCAAAATGTATATGCCGATAAAACCATCCATCTGTCGCAAGGGGATTTTGCGAAGCCTGCTAAAAAAATAAGCGTGGATTTGGATTGCGATCAATACGAAAAACAACATCGAAGCGATAATCCTGCTAATTTCGATTCGAACGATCCAGCTGGCAATTGATTTCGAATGCCATAAAAAAATGAAGAATTAGAAATTAAGAATTTAGAATTGTAAAATGACATTTTATTGGTTTCTTTAGTTTTCAAGGAAAAAGAAACTTCAAAGCGGAGCGTAAGCCAGAAAAAGTAGCGGGGGCTGAGCCAGCTTGTGCGTGAGCCGATAACTTTTTTTTGAGTTTTTTGTTTCTTTTTGGGTTAAGCCAAAAAGATAATAAAACATAAATTTCTCTTATGTTCTTTTGATTTGAAAAAAGAACGTAAAAGGAAATATCACTTAGTATTATTTTTACTCCTTCTTTACTTTTGTCTTACAAACAAAAGAAAGAAGCAAAGAAAAATTCAAGGCTTGGATTTCTCATTTCATTTTAGCTTCCCGAAAGCTATTCATCGGGTGATTTCCTCGCATACGCTC
>JBDTAC010000041.1 GCA_039924845.1 Bacteroidia bacterium | reverse complement strand
CCGTTACGGTTCCTGTTCCACTGCAACCGCCACTCGATGTTCCTGTTACTGTATACGTCGTTGTTGTTGTTGGCGATACCGTTAATGGATTGCTTGTTGAGCCCGTATCCCAACTGTACGTATTGGCTCCTGAAGCCGTTAAGGTCGTATTACTTCCAGCGCAAATAGTAGACGTGCTTGCCAATGCGGATACCGCCAAGTTAGCAGATACTGTTACCGTTACGGTTCCTGTTCCACTGCAACCGCCACTCGATGTCCCTGTTACTGTATACGTCGTTGTTGTTGTTGGCGATACCGTTAATGGATTGCTTGTTGAGCCCGTATTCCAGCTGTATGTATTCGCACCTGAGCCTGTCAAGATAGTATTACTTCCAGGACAAATAGTAGACGTGCTTGCCAATGCGGATACCGTCAAGTTAGCTGATACTGTTACCGTTACGGTACTCGTATTCGTACAGCCACTCGCGCTTGTTCCTGTTAGAGTATAAGTTGTCGTCGTTGCAGGTGATACCGTTAATGGATTGCTTGTCGAACCTGTATTCCAGCTGTACGTACTCGCTCCTGAGCCTGTCAAAGTCGTACTTGAACTTGGACAAATCGTACTCAATGCTGCTGTTGCTGTTACTGTTGGTTTTGCATTTACTGTTACCGTTACGGTACTCGTATTGGTACAGCCGCTTGCATTCGTGCCCGTTACGGTATAAGTCGTGTTGGTAGTAGGTGTTACTGTTAATGGATTCGTTGTTGAACCTGTACTCCAACTATATGTTGATCCGCCAGCTCCCGTCAAGGTGCTGCTTGTGCCTGAGCATAAAGTAGTTGCACTTGCTGTAGAAGTAATCGTTGGTTTGGCATTTACTGTTACTGTCGCTATTGCTGTGCCTGTACAACCTGAAGTAGTCCCTGTTACTGTGTAAGTTGTTGTCGTTGCTGGCGTTACTGTCAGTGGATTTGTTGTCGAACCTGTATTCCAGCTATATGTTGTTCCGCCAGCACCTGTTAAAGTAGCACTTGTACCGCTACATACTGTTGTTGAATTTACCGTTACCGTTGGTTTTGCATTAACCGTTACGATTGCTAATGCTGTTCCAGTACAACCTGATGTCGTGCCTGTTACTGTATAAGTTGTGGTGGTGGTTGGCGTTACTGTTAGTGGATTTGTTGTCGAACCTGTATTCCAGCTATACGTTGTTCCTCCTGCACCTGTTAAAGTAGCACTTGTACCGCTACATACTGTTGTTGAATTTACCGTTATCGTTGGTTTTGCATTAACCGTTACGGTTGTTGATGCCGTATTACTACAACCTTCGCTATTCATTACTGTTAATGTATAGGTAGTTGTTGATGTCGGATTAACAGTTAATGGGTTCGTAATTCCTCCCGTACTCCAATTGTATGTGTAAGGAGGATTACCTCCCGTTACTCCTCCTGTCAAAGTAGTATTTGTACCACTACAAATTGTTGAAGAAGATGAAGTAACCGTTACTATAGGTAATGGATTTACTGTAATACTGGAAGTAGTTGTGTTAGATCCACTTGAATTGGTTACTGTTAAACTTACTGTATAAGTACCTGCTATATTATAAGTAACAGCTTTAGAAGCTAAAGTTGAAGAGGCAGGAGAACCACCTTGAAATATCCAACTATAACTGGTCGGACTTCCAGAAGAAGTACTGGTATAAGTTGTTGATGAGCCTGCACAAATAGAAGTTCCCGTAGTTGTATAAGACGCTACTGGCGAAGCAGAAGCACAACCTGTTACGGGAGTTAATGCGGTCCCACCGATGGCTTTAAAATCTCCTGCAAAAGACTGTAAATAAAGATTTGCAATGGTATCATTGTGGACAATAACTGTATTTTCATCGTTTTTAGTATCAGCGGAAGCTGTCCAATTATGCGAACCAGTTAAAACTGTTGGGTCATCACAAGTATTGGAAGGATTAACCACCACGTATTTATTATGATACAGATAACTGCCGCTTGCAAAGCCTACAAAATTACTTCCTAATCCAGTAGGAAATATAGAAGTGTAAGGAGCATAAGCCCCACTGCTGAATTTATCAAGAATTACGGCAGTATATGTTCCTTTATTTTTATGAGCTACAATACTATCTGCATCTGGGGATTCGGTAAACGTAAACATACCACAATATAAATCGCTCTTTGCTGCTGAAATAGTTTTTAAAATATGATTATTTACACTATCAGAAGGACTAAAATACAATTCAACTACTGAACCGCCAATATGAAAATGATGTGTTCCTGAATTGGGTTTATATTTCCCAAATAGAGAAAGTGAGGAATTAGTTGCACCTCCATGCGTTGTATCACCCCACATAATATCAAACTCGTGGGTATATGCTCTGGCTAATACTTTCGATTGAAAAACAATAACGTTGTTATAATCTCCTTGACTCATCGCTAAATCCCAGTCGGGAGAACCTGTCCACACAACAGTTTTTGTAGTATCGGTGGCATATTCATCTATAATTACAAATTTATTATGACTGATGCCATAAGCACTTGTTGTAGGACTTGCAATTACAGGAATAGATGCATTAAGTGCCATAACGCCAGTATTAGTAGGAGCATAACCGCCATCTTGTATGTAGCGTATTTTTACTCCTCTCGCGTAAGCGTTGTTAATAGCTGTATAGATAGGATCTCCAGTATAGGTTTTGTATTCATATTGAGCAATATCAATGGTATATTTTGCACGATTGATATAAGCTGCTAAAGTATCGAAAACAATATTGTTTAAGTAAGTAGCATTAACGCCTTTCGCGAAGGAATTATCGACGGGTTGCGTAAAGTAAACTTTTATGTAGTTATTGATATTTTTCTGAGCATTTACAGTGTTCATAAATGCGAAACACAAAATGGTAGCGGCAAGTAAGGTAACTTTTCTCATATTGATATTATTTTTACGTTTTTTATGCAAAAATATATTTTTTTTCTTAATATCCTAACACTATGTGTATAATATTTTGGAATAAGTGTATAATATTTTGGAATAAGTGGCAATATTTGCTTGAACGTGCCATACGTTTATCTGAACGTGCCATACGTTTACATGAACGTGCCATACGTTTACCTAAACGTGTCGTGCGTTTAGCTTATCGTACCATGCGTTTACCTAAACGTGCCATACGTTTACCTGAACGTGTCATGCGTTTAGCTTATCGTGCCATACGTTTACATGAACGTGTCATGCGTTTACATGAACGTGCCATACGTTTACCTGAACTTTTTTCGCGATAAGCAAAAGATTTTTTAACAAGAGATGTTTACAAGTATTTTCAATTATTTAAGGACAAAAAAGTACATTTGCACTCGTAATTCTAATTCGTTTTTAACACATAAAATGACACTCATAAAATCAATTTCCGGAATTCGCGGAACAATAGGAGGGAAGCCAGGCGATGGACTTTCACCCGTAGATATCGTTAAGTTTGCTGCTGCCTTCGGCACTTGGATAAACAATCGAATTAAAGATAAACAAGCTAAAATTGTAGTGGGCAGAGATGCTCGTATTTCGGGCGAAATGGTAAACAATTTGGTATTGGGTACTTTGCAAGGACTCGGTATTTGCGTGGTGGATATCGGTCTTTCGACTACACCAACTGTTGAAATTGCGGTTATTGACGAAGGTGCAGATGGAGGAATTATCATCACCGCCAGTCACAATCCAAAACAATGGAACGCCTTAAAGCTATTGAATGAAAAAGGCGAGTTTATTTCCGAAGCCGATGGTGCTGAAATGCTGAAAATAGCAGAAGCAGAAAGCTATCATTTTACGGAGGTGAACAAACTTGGAAAAGTATATCGCAACGAAACCTATTTCCAAAAACACATTGCTAAAATCATTGCCTTGCCTTTGGTAGACGTAAATGCCATCAAAGCGAAAAATTTTAAAATAGCCATTGATTGCGTGAATTCTTCGGGTGGAATTATTGTGCCTCAATTGTTGCATGCTTTAGGTGTGGAGCACATTGTTCCCGTTAATTGTGAACCAACGGGAAACTTTGCGCACAATCCGGAGCCTTTGCCAGAGAATTTAAGAGATTTAGCAAAAGCGGTAGTGAAAAACCAAGCCAATTTGGGCTTTGCGGTAGATCCCGATGTGGACAGGTTGGCAATTGTATCGGAAGATGGAGAAATGTTTGGTGAAGAATATACTTTAGTGGCTGTTGCCGATTATGTGTTGAAGTCCGTGAAAAAAGGCAATACCGTTTCGAATATGTCTTCTACCAGAGCTTTGCGCGATGTAACCGAAAAAGCAGGAGGTACACACAAAGCATCCGCCGTTGGCGAAGTAAATGTGGTGCAACTGATGAAAGAAACGAATGCGATTATTGGTGGCGAAGGCAATGGCGGGATTATTTTTCCAGAATTGCATTACGGTCGTGATGCCTTAGTGGGAATTGCTTTGTTTTTAACGCACTTGGCAAAATCGGAAAAGACTTGCTCCATGTTGCGCTCCAAATATCCGATGTATCACATCTCTAAAAATAAAATTGAGCTGACGAACGAAATAAATGTGGACAAAATTTTAGAAGGTATCAAAGAGAAATATAAGAAAAATCCCATCAACACGATTGACGGAGTGAAAATAGAATTTGAAAAAGAATGGGTACATTTGCGTAGATCGAATACCGAACCAATTATCCGCATTTATGCGGAAAGCGAGACAGAAACCATTGCCGATAATTTGGCAAAAAAGATAATGTCAGATATCCGTGAATTGATTAAAGAACAACAAATTGCCGTTTCATAAATTCATTTAAAAAGTAACCTTGAACTGATGAAAATTTATTTTGACAACGCAGCTACCACACCGCTTGACGCAGAAGTGTTGGAAGCTATGATTCCTGTTATGCGGGAAGAATTTGGAAATCCATCTTCTATACATGCTTTCGGGCGAAAAGCACGTGCTATTATTGAGAATGCACGTAAATCGGTAGCGAAACAATTAAACGTTTCTCCTGGAGAAATTTTTTTCACATCCGGTGGAACCGAAGCCGATAACATGGCTATTCGTTGCAGCATTCATGATTTGGGTTTAAAGCACGCCATCACCAGCAAAATTGAGCATCATGCTGTTTTACATTCGCTGGAAGCATTGGAAAAAGACGGTCAAATTAAATTGAGTTATGTTAAATTACTTCCCAACGGACATATTGATTTGAATGATTTGGAAGCATTATTAAAAACCAACGAACGTTCTTTGGTTTCCTTGATGCACGCCAATAACGAAATCGGAAATCTATTGCCTTTAAAGGATGTGAGCGAATTGTGTACGAAATACAATGCCGTTTTTCATTGCGATACAGTTCAAACAATGGGACATTATACAATGGATTTACAAGCAACCAAAATTCATTTTATTACCTGTGCCGCACATAAATTTCACGGACCAAAAGGCGTTGGTTTTTTATACATCAATTCTGAAATAAAAATAAAACCTTTAATTTACGGTGGTGCTCAAGAGCGCAACATGCGCGGCGGAACAGAAAATATTTACGGAATTGTAGGTTTGGCAAAAGCGCTCGAAATTTGCAATCGCGAGATGAAAGCTCATCAAGATCATATTCTGGAAATCAAAAATTATATGATTGCCGAATTGGAAAAAAACATTCCTGGTGTTGCCTTTAACGGAGACGCTAAAAAAAGTAGTTTATATACTGTTTTAAACGTTAGTTTGCCGCCTGCCGAAAATGCAGAAATGTTATTGTTTAATTTGGATATTGCCGGAATTGCGGCTTCTGGCGGAAGCGCTTGTTCTTCAGGAAGTGAGCAAGGTTCGCACGTGTTGCGCGCCATTAATTACAATATGGAAAGACCAGCGGT
Organism: Bacteroidia bacterium; assembly: GCA_039924845.1. Taxonomy (NCBI): domain Bacteria; kingdom Pseudomonadati; phylum Bacteroidota; class Bacteroidia; species Bacteroidia bacterium. The sequence goes on along the minus strand of JBDTAC010000041.1, from coordinate 68,942 downwards.
GCGTTTTTCTTTCAGCAAATACAATACAAAGGAAGAAGTGGATTTTTGTGTGAGTAAATTGAAAGAACTTTTTTTGGTAAACGCTGCACACTAAAATTATTTTTTTGAAACCTATATTGGAATGAAAATAACTTTTTTAGGAACAGGAACTTCGCAAGGAGTGCCGCTTATCGGTTGTTCTTGCGAAGTTTGTTCGTCCACAGATGCGCACGATAAACGGTTACGTTCTTCTATTTTAATCGAATCCCAAAAAAAAGTTTTTGTTATTGATACCGGTCCCGATTTCCGTCAGCAAATGCTGCGCGAAAACGTGCAACAATTAGATGCCGTTATTTTTACGCACGAACACAAAGATCATTTGGCGGGTTTTGACGACATCCGCGCGTTTAATTACCTCACCAAAAAGCCGGTAGAAGTATATGCCAATCAAAATGTGGTAAACGCTATCAAACGCGAGTTTCCGTACATTTTCGAGAAAATAAAATATCCGGGTGTTCCCGAAATAAATTTACATCTTATTGATGAAAAGCCTTTCGAAATTGAAGGAACCACATTTATTCCAATTGAAGTAATGCACCATAAATTGCCAGTTCTGGGATTTCGCGTAGGAGATTTTACGTATATAACAGACGCAAATTTTATTTCGGAAGAAGAGAAAAAAAAAGTTTTCGGAAGCAAAGTTGTGGTGCTAAATGCGCTTAGGAGAGAAACTCACATTTCGCATTTTACGTTTGACGAAGCAATTGCTTTGGCAAAAGAATTTGGCGCAGAAAAAACTTATTTCACGCATATCAGCCACCAATTAGGTTTACATAAAAATATCGAAACCGAATTGCCCAAAAATATTCATTTGGCTTTTGATGGATTGAAGATTGATTTGTGAATTTGAAAAATTATTTTTTCAAACGTGTTTATGAGAAAGGATGAATGGCTTTAGAATCAATTGTCTTTAAACTTATAATTTAACATAATATAAATTATAAGACAATTGAAGATTGTAATTTTAAATTCGAAGCCTTTCTTCTATTTTAGCGGTTGTGGGTTAATTTCATTTCCATCCTTATCGTGATGGTATCCGTGATTATAAATCTCATGATGGTCTGGATAATGGCGGTGTTCCCATCCCCAGGGATGGTGGTACGTCCGTCCGTCTCTAACTTCTACTTCACAGGAAGTCAGTAATAATACTACTCCTGCAAGTGCTATTGTAACTACTTTTTTCATAATTGACATTTTATATTTTCATGCAAAGATGAGTTGCGCGACAGCATTGTGTGTTATATAACTTATTAAGTTCCTTACATCATTCACACTTATTTCCAGTTTCTTCTGAAATATAAAAACATTAAAAAAGGCTTCAAAAAATTAATTTTTTGAAGCCTTTTTTTTATCAATTGCCAATTAAGCATTATCCATTTTTTAAACCGCTACTTTCTTCAAAGCTTTCAACATGGCTTGTCCAATAACAGCTGGAGAATCCACTACAATAATTCCGCATTCGCGTAAAATTTTCTTTTTGGCTGCTGCAGTATCGTCCGCTCCGCCAACAATTGCTCCGGCATGTCCCATAGTTCTACCTGCAGGTGCAGTTTCTCCGGCAATAAAGCCAACAACTGGTTTGGTTCCGTTTTCTTTAATCCAATATGCTGCATCGGCTTCCATGTTTCCGCCAATTTCGCCAATCATTACAATTCCTTCTGTATCCGGATCATTCATTAAAAGTTGAACCGCTTCTTTTGTAGAAGTTCCGATAATCGGGTCGCCACCAATTCCAATAGCAGTTGATTGTCCCAAACCTGCTTTCGTAATTTGATCCACCGCTTCGTAAGTCAAGGTTCCCGATTTGGAAACAATTCCAATTCTGCCTGGATTAAAAATAAAACCTGGCATAATGCCTACTTTAGCTTCTCCAGCAGTCATAACTCCCGGACAATTTGGTCCGATTAAACGACAATCTTTGTCTTTTATATATTCTTTAACGGCAATCATATCTTTAGTCGGAATACCTTCTGTAATACACACTATTACTTTAATACCTGCTGCAGCAGCTTCCATAATGGCATCAGCGGCAAAAGCCGGTGGCACAAAAATGATAGAAACGTTTGCTCCTCCTGTTTTCACAGCATCTTCCACGGTATTAAAAACTGGTTTTTCTAAATGCGTTGTTCCGCCTTTACCTGGAGTTACACCGCCAATTACGTTGGTTCCGTAAGCAATCATTTGTCCCGCGTGATACGTGCCTTCTGTTCCTGTAAATCCCTGAACAACTACTTTCGATTTTTTGTTTACTAAAACGCTCATTTTATATTTTTTAGATGAATTTTAATTTTTGAGAGGGCTAAATTAATAGTTTTGAAGTGGTATTGCAAAGGAATTTGATATTTTTGTATCATTGATAAAATAAATCAGTTCAAAAAATAATTTTTCGGACGCCTTGGAAATAAACTTTTTTAACGAAGATACCATTGTTGCTCTTGCTACGCCTCACGGAACGGGAGCAATTGCGATTGTGCGTTTATCCGGAAAAGATGCCTTTTCTATTTGCGAGACTGTTTTCAAAACATCAAAAAAATCGAAAAAAAAGTTTTTAGAAAAGAATTCTCATACCGTTCATCACGGATTTATTTATGACGAAGAAATTATTTTAGATGAAGTTGTGGTTACTTTGTTCGCCTCTCCCCGCTCCTACACCGGCGAAAATATTGTGGAAATTTCTTGCCACGGTTCTATTTTTATTCAGCAACAGCTTTTACAATTGCTTTTACGAAGTGGCGCCAGATTAGCGGAAGCAGGAGAATTTACACTTCGCGCATTTAAAAATGGAAAGTTCGATTTATCTCAGGCTGAAGCAGTTGCAGACCTTATCTCATCTAACTCTACAACATCACATCAAATTGCAATGATGCAAATGCGCGGTGGTTTTTCCGACAAAATTAAAACCTTGCGCGAGAGTTTATTAAACTTTGCCTCGCTGATAGAATTGGAATTGGATTTTAGTGAAGAAGATGTTGAATTTGCAGATCGCCAAGATTTAAAAAATTTAATTCTGGCGATACAAAAAATCATTCAGCGCTTAATTGATTCGTTTGAAGTCGGAAACGTGATAAAAAACGGAATTCCAGTTGCTATTGTTGGCAAACCCAATGCAGGAAAATCCACTTTGTTAAATGTTTTTCTGGAAGAAGACAAAGCCATTGTTTCCGAAATTGCTGGAACAACGCGCGATGCCATTGAAGATGAAATGATTATTGAAGGTATTCTTTTTCGATTTATTGATACTGCCGGAATTCGCGAAACGACTGACATTATTGAATCTATGGGCGTTTCAAAAACATACGAAAAGATGAAACAATCGTCCATTGTTATTTATCTTTTTGATGTGCACGAAATCAGCAGCAATGAACTTTCGGGCGTTATTGCAGAAATTAAGACGCATTTAGTCAATTCTCAGTTATTAATTGTCGGTAATAAAATCGACAAAGAAGACATTGATTATACGCTGCGTGAGTTTTCGGATATTAAAGAAAAAATAGTTTTTATTTCCGCTAAAAACCGTATGAATATTGACGATTTGAAAAAGCAATTGGTTACTCTTTTCGATAACAGAACCGTAAATGTAAGCGAAACAATTGTTACCAATGCGCGCCATGCAGATGCCTTGCATCGCACGAATGAAGCACTTTACAAAGTGATGGACGGTTTAAACAATAACGTAACAGGCGATTTCTTAGCAACCGACATTCGTAATGCGCTCCACTACCTGGGCACAATCACTGGTGAGATTTCTTCAGATGACCTTCTAAAAAATATTTTTTCGAAATTTTGTATCGGAAAGTAATTTGACAAAAGAAGCGAGCAGGAAAATTTCCCATACTAATTTGCTTTTAGTAAATATATCTTGCTAAATGTATCTCACAACAAGCTGGACGTGCCTCACAACTATTTGTGCGTTTAATACAACAAGCTGAATTTGCCTCAAAACCATCTGTGTATGTCATACATTCAGGTGGATTTGCCTCAGAACCATCTGTGTGTGTCATACAAACAGGTGGATTTGCCTCACAACCATCTGTGTGTGTCATGCAAACAGATGGATTTGCCTCAGAACCATCTGTGTATGTCATACAAACAGGTGGATTTATCTTAGAACCAGCTGTGCGTGTCATACAAACAGGTGGGTTTGTCATACATTCAGGTAAACCTTTCGTAGATTATTTAGAGAAGAGAGTGCTTTAAACAGCCCTTTGTTTCTTTCCAACTATTTTAGATTGATACTTAACTTTATATAACTGATAAGAAATAGTTCTCATCAGTTATATAATAGAAAGTGGGATAAATCTATTGGATTGGTAAGTCTTATTGGTATGTTATTTCCGAATTACTTTAAATTCTGTTCGTCGGTTAATAGCATATTGTTCTTCTGTACAGGGTTGTGTGCCACAATCATTTAGAAGCTTTGTTTTACCATATCCTTTACCTGAAATTCGTTTAAAACTGATGCCATGTGCTACAATATAATCCACAGCCGTTTTGGCACGTTTGTCGGAAAGTGTTTGGTTAAATTCGGCAGTTCCACGCGGATCGGTATAGGCACTTAATTCGATGGAAATGCTCAGATCGTTTTTCATTACTTGCACCACTTTGTCTAATGTTTTTTGCCCGGCAGCTAAAATGTCCCATTTACCATAATCGTAATAGATGTTTTCAATGATGAGTAAGCTATCTTCCTTCGCTGATTTCTTCTCGTTTTTCATTTTTAAGACTTTCAACCAAGGATCGTTCACATAAATAGTTCCCAATTCGGTTTTGTCGCTTTGTAATAAATGAAAGGAGAAAGTGGCGCTTTTATCGACATTAATTTCTTTGATTACTTTTCCGCTCGCATCTGTTAAATAGAGTTTTTTTACTTTCTTGATGCGTGTATCGGTGGCGTCCATCGCTACCAAATAGTTTTGGTCGGTAGGCAATTCGTTGAAATCAAATCCTCCGTTGGCATCAGTTGTAGTCGTTTGTATCACGTTTCCTTTGTCATCTACCAAATTCACTTTCATATTCGGCAAAGCTTTGTTGTTATCGGATAGAATCTTTCCTTTCATATCCCAACGCAAATCCGCGTCTTTTACATCCATCTGCGAAAGCGTGTTTTGGTCGGAAGCAAGCATTCGGAAACTAAACGTACCATTGTTGGCGGCATTGGTAGTACCCATTTCTTTGCCATTACGATCCGTCATCATAATTTTTTTTCCGTTAAGGGCAGGATCATTCTCGTCTACTTTTACCATGTAGTTTTGATCGGTAGGTAAATTAGCAAATACAAAGGATCCGAAGGCATTGGTCGTAGTACTTTGCACGATTTCGCCTTTGTCGTTTACCAAATTTACTTTCGCATTGGTTAAAGGTATTGAAGGATTGTCGCCGACCAATAAATTTCCGGCAATGGAGTGTGTTGTATCCCCTTCATCCATAGGAGATAAAGTATTCTCATCGGCAGGTAAATCCCGAAAAACAAATTTGTTTCCTGCATTGTCCGCCACCGTTACACGTACTAATTTGCCCTTATCGTCTGCCAAAAAATATTTTGTCTTACCGAGATGTGCGGCATCCTCACCATCCATTTTCACCATGTATTTGTTATTTGGATTGAGGTGATTGAATTTAAAATTGCCGCCATTGTCAGTCGTAGAGCTTTTTAACAATTGCCCACCAGGATCGGTCAATAAATTTACTTTCACATTTTTTGCGGGATCGTTTGCATTTTTGCTCAATAAAATCCTACCGGATACTGCAATGAAATTAGTAGTTTGTTTGAAAGAATAAATATCATCGCTTCCCTTTCCTCCTACTCTGTTGGAAGAGAAATACCCATTTTTAGTATCTGTAAAGTAAATCCCGAAATCATCGGCAGAAGAATTAACAGGCGCGCCTAAATGTTCTACATTGTTCCATTTGCCGTTTTGTTGCGTAGCCGAAAAAATATCCAATCCGCCCAATCCGGCTTGACCGTCAGAAGCGAAAAATAAAACGCCATCTGTTCTCAGATAAGGAAACACTTCGTTGCCAGAAGTATTGATATCGGAGCCCAAATTTTCTGGTTGTCCCCAAGTATCTCCATTTCTTTTACAAATATAAATGTCTGTTCCTCCAAAACCTCCCGACATATCTGAAGCGAAATAAAGCGATTGTCCATCTGCTGAAATACAGGGATCAAACACGGAGTATGTATCGCTGTTATAAGTAAACGCCATTACTTTTCCCCAAGAGTTTCCGGAGCGTTTAGAAAAATATATTTTCGATCGGTTCACAAAGTTCTTGTCTTTTTTTCCTTTTGTATTTACGCGTGCAAAATACATTTCATCGCCAGAAGAGGTGAATGAAATTGGTCCATCATGTCCGCTGGTATTGGTAGTATTGGAGAATAAATGAGCTTTGCTGAAGCTAACAGAATCACTTTTCTGTTTTATGTCGCTGGCATAGATATTCAAATACGGTTCGTTTGTCCAACCATAATCTTCGAAATTCACTAAATCAGGATTGCGTTCCGAAACAAAAATCAATTCATTTTTATAAACAACAGGAGAAAATTCAGCCACTTTTGAATTTATGCCAATCAGGTTTTTAATTTTATATTCTTGCGGATCGTTTTGCCATTCTATTACTTTATCGAAAGACGCGAGTTGCAATTTCGCATTTTTATCATTCGGATTTAATTTTAAATACGCATTGATTTCTTGTTTGGCTTTATCGTATTTTCCATTGTTTTTGAGAATCGTTGCGTAATTGTAATAATCAATGGCTTGAGGCACATCCCCCGCTGTAATCAATTGCGAATAATAGGTTTCGGCGTTAGCGTAATCGTTTGTTAAGCGGTAACAATCCGCTAATTTCTCCAATGCTTGCGGATTATTTTTACTCGATTTTGTTGCTTTCAGATAAAACGGAATAGCTTTCGCATAATCCGAATTGTTGTACAAATAAGTTGCTTTACGCATTTGCGCGAACGTATCACAATGAACAATAAGCAAGCAAGAAAAGGTGATGTAAAAAAGTTTCTTTTTCATAAAAGAATTCTAACTTAAAAAAATCTAGGGGAAACGCTTTTGGAATGATGCGTATTAAAATCATAATTCAATAACATTTCGTGTGCGGCACCGCCTGCCATTCCAATTGCATTAAAGCCAGCATCGTATGAATAACCTAAACGAAATTGCGGTGTAATGTTAAAAGCAGCTAAAAGAACAAGTCCATAATTATCCCTTGCGGAAACACCCAACCATAATTTATTATCCAACAATACATTCAGATTCAAATCAAATGTGCCTGGAGAATTTTGCGCCATTTTGATTAAAATGGAAGGATTTAATATCACATTCTGCGAAAGCTGAAATCCTTTTCCGAAGTTGAGATATGCGTGTGGCTTAAAAGAAGCATCCATACTGATCGGATTATTGTAATCTGTCATCCGACTTCCTAATAAATGCGTAATGCTAAGCCCAGCATAAAAAGTTTGAGTATAATAATACAATCCTGCATCAGCAGTAGGAATTACTTTTTGAGTTTGGCTGTACGAATTATACACATCATTTTTATCTTTATAATCAATTTCGTTCCAGTTGATTTGATAATCGTAAATTCCAGCACGGATTCCCAGGGCTAATTTCCCTTGTCCTAATTTTAAATGATAAGCGTAGCTTCCGCTGATAGCATTGTTGGTAGTTGGACCAATTTTATCTGAACTAATTTCCAAACCCAAGCCTACATTCTTTCCAGCAAGAGGTCCTTGCAAAATAAGATTTCCTGTTTTAGGTGCACCCGGAATATCTACCCATTGGTTGCGAGCCAACAAGGAGGCGCTCAATACATCACAACTTCCAGCATAAGCAGGATTTATCGCTAATTGATCAAACATATATTCGCTGTATTGTGGATCTTGTTGCGCAAAAGCAGCATACCCAAACAACAAGCAAAAAAAGGAGAGTAGTATTTTTTTCATTTTGTTTTAATAAGCTTTATTTGTTTCGTATCATACGTTTTTGTTTATTCGAAGCCTTCTATCGCGTTAATTGTACCCAACCTTTATATGTTTTATCATCTATGGTAAATACATAAAAATAAGTACCATCCGGCAATGCTTTTCCTAATTCACTCTCCCCTTTCCAAGAGATATTATTATTGTTGTATCCTTTTGCTTTCCATACTTCGCTGCCCCAACGGTTAAAAATAATTACCTTGTTGTTGGGATGCAATTCAATGTTATCAATTTGCCAAAAATCGTTGTGTCCATCGCCGTTAGGCGTAATTCCTGTATAGATGTGAATCGCACAAGCTTCTTGACTTTCTTGTATGTTGATAGTATCTGTTTTTGAAGCTCCGGTTGAATCTGAAACGGTAACAAAATATATTCCAGGTGGTAACGATTGCACAGAATCGCTGTTGCTTGAAATAGGCGACCAAGAATACGTGAATGGAGGTCTTCCTCCACTAACATGTACCGTTGCACTTCCATCATTGGCATTGATACAAGTTTCATTGTTTTCACTCACATAAAAAGCAAAAGGCAAAACAGTGAGTATTGTTGGTTGTTGAAAGCCTTGCGTCAGTATAAGACTTGGATTAAATAAGCTCGTTGTTATAGGCTCACCAACGGAAGAAGAAATACTAAATGTTCCATTAGTACTGTAATTTCCAGTACTGCCAATTAAAAAAGGAGTTAATTGCTGGGCATCCGCTGAAAAAACAACGAAGCAAATAAACAGCATCAGAAAAATATTTTTTCGAACTATCATTTTAGAAGAGGCTATATTTTCAATTTGAATATGTTATCAATATTGTAAGTGGTTTTCCTAAAATATTAGCGTCATTCCCAGTATATGACCAAACTACGATATTTGTATTGCTGATGTAAAAATTGTATTGGTAGTTTGTACTGAGTTTATATTCAGGAGGAATAAAATTGTTAGGTGAATATTGAACCAAAACAGTAACCGACAAAATTTTAGTAGAAGTTAGTCCATGAGGAATAGCTACAGTTCCTCCGCTTGTAGCGGATGTAGTACCAGTTAATGTTTCCATTTGGATAATTGGAGCATTTGCATTATTTCCCATTTTTGTAAACCCTTCTACATCCAAGGCAGCATTAGTATTAGGGCTGTTTGTATTAATACCCACATTGTTGCTGCTGTTCACAAAAATAGCAGGAGTTGATCCTTGTGTGACAAATGAAAATCCATAACCAATTGCACTAAATTGTGCAATCCCAGCTCCCGTTGGAGAGAAATCTAAATTAACGTTACTGTTGGCTCCAGTTGTGCTTAAGTGCAATAAATTATAACTAGTATTTACGATATCAAGTGAATAACTAGGGTTGCTAGTTCCAATACCAACCATGGTTCCTGGAGAACCAAGTACTAAGGCGTTGTTGGCACTGACAACGGCATTTGCTCCAATAGCGGTAGCATTTGTTAAATTGTTTGTAGAAAAAGTGGCGTTATAACCAATTGCAGTGTTGCCAGATCCTGTTGTATTTATTTTGCCAGCTGTGGAGCCAAAGAAACTATTTTGTACCCCGATTGTATTTAAAGATCCTGAATTGGCACCAATAAAAACATTGTTACCGCCAACTGTATTTGCATTGCCGGCATTGTACCCAATAAATGTTTCCGAAGCACCACCAGCGCCAGAAGTGCTTTGTCCTGCATTGTAACCAACAAAAGTATTATAATAATTTCCTGTTGAGGACGTTGTTGTGGGAGTGTTTAAGCCCAAGCTAACGTTAGAGCCATTGTTTTCAAAATCAATTAAACCTTGTACTTGAATAAAATTGTTAGGAGTATTGGTTCCAATACCAATATTGCTTCCTAAATCATAAATATTTGTTGCGGTTGTAACCCAATTAGTGCCATTGTAGTAAGGTACAGAACCTGTAGTGCCGGATTGTAAAAAACCAGTTGCTCCCGTAGGTCCTGTAACACCATTTGTTCCAATCGCCCCTGTTGAACCAGTAGCACCCGTTACACCATTCGTACCTGCAGTTCCAGTTGCACCTGTTGGACCAGTAGCACCCGTTACGCCATTCGTACCCGCAGTTCCAGTTGATCCTGTTACACCCGTCGCTCCAGTAGGTCCTGTTGGACCAGTCGGACCTTGTGGTGCGTTGGCTGCATACAAAGCATAAGGTACAGACATAAATTGTGTTGTCCCCATAGAAACATAGCCGGAGCCAATATTGACAGATACTTCGAGGAAATGATTTCCACTCCCCCAGTTAATAGCAGAAAAAGTAGTCGCAGAGCCTACTGTTGTAGATGTACCACTTCCTATAACAAGTGTAAATAAACCAAATTGGTTGGTGGTTGTACTTTGCGTATCTTCCCATTCAATTGGTCCGGCAGCAGTGCCTGTGTGAATAGTAAATTTTACCTGAATAGCAGTACTTGCTAATTCAACGCCTACAGAATTACGAGCGATTGCTTGATAAGTAATTCCTTGTGGAACTTGGGCACTTACAAAAAATGCACTCAAAAAAAGAATACTGACAATGAGTAATGTTTTTTTCATCTAAAAATATTTTGAATAAATACAAGGACGAATATATATCTTTTTTTTAATATTCAAAATAATTTGTAAAAAACGGAAAATGAAATTTAAGGTAGAGATGCGCTTGAAAAAGGTTGCTTGGCTATGTTTTAGATGATGCAAAAGCAAGTAATCTAAAAAAGCACTAATTAAAAAGAAGTATAGGTTTATTATACATTCGTATAAACTTCAAAAAAACAAAAAAAAACTATAATTTTTGAATCAGCACAACAGCAGAAGCGTTCACGCCTTCTTCTTTACCTACATAACCAAGCTGTTCGTTAGTAGTTGCTTTAATGGAAATATCATTTTCGGAAATTCCCATTACATGTGATAACACTTTTTTCATTTCAGGAATGTATGGATTTATTTTAGGTTGTTCGAGCGTAACAGTAGCATCAATATTCCCGATTTCGTAGCCTTCCTTTTTTATTAAATCCGCTACTCTTCTCAATAAAATTTTACTATCAATATTTTTAAATTCGGAAGAAGTATTCGGGAAATGAATACCAATATCTCCGAGATTGGCTGCACCAAGTAAGGCATCGCAGATAGCATGAATCAATACATCAGCATCTGAATGCCCTTCCGCGCCTTTTGTATGTTGAAGCTGAATTCCACCTAACCAAAAATCAATTCCTTCTTTTAAAGGATGTACATCAAAGCCAAATCCAATACGTATGTTCATCTCGAAAAATTATTTTTTTGAAGGCTCTTTTTAATCTGTCGTGGTTTTTTTATTCTGATCCTTAAATCCATCCAAATCAAAAAGCATGGTAAAACGTAACGTATGCGCCAAAGGATTATTTATTTGCGTTGGAATTAGATATGCCAAATCGAGTGAAAAAACTTGATATTTTAATCCGGCTCCAAGCGTAACATATTGCCGATCACCTTTGGTGGCATCTTCATAAAAATAGCCAGCACGAATAGCAAATTGCTTCGCATACCAATATTCTGTTCCGATAGACCAATCAATTTCATGCCATTCTTCTAATAAACCACCCGGTGCATCCGAAAAAGAGCTGATCATGCCACTTACTACACTTTGGTTTGGATCTTTTCCTGCGAGGATTACATATTGTCCAGCGGCGTTGACGCTATCTGTACCCGAATGATTTTGATAATATACTGGCGGTGTCGGCACTAATAGTTTATTGGCATCCACCATGAAAGAAAAACTGTTGTATTCGTCTGTATTGATGGTAATAGAAGTACCCAAACGCAAATCAGTAGGAATAAAATCGGTTATCGTACTGCTGCTGTATGACATTTTTTCGCCAATATTAGAAATATTTAATCCAGCTCTCCAAATGCTTTTTTTACCACCAATGGTAATGTCAGAATTTTGATAAAAGGTATTGATGTCCGCAGCAATAGACCTACCAGGATGCGTAGTAGCACCTGAGACAATTTGTCCTGCCGTTAAATTGGAATAAATATAACGTACTGCCATTCCTCCCGACCATTTGTCAGATAGTTTTTTTGCATACCCGAAATCAAGCGCAAATTCATTGGGATTGTATTGTCCGATAGCATTGCCTCCCATATCAGTAAATGTAATACTCCCCAAAGAAAAATAGCGTAATGAAGCAGAGATGGTTTGATCATTTTTTAATTTATAATATCCAGCAAGGTATGCTAAATTAATATCTGGCACCAAGGCGCGCAACCAAGGAGTATAGGAAATAGAAAAACCCATTTGTTTATCAACAAATGCTAACTTAGAACAATTCCAATGTAGCGAATTAGCGTCAGGAGAAGAAGCAACCCCAGCGTCTCCCATCGCGCCCGACCTGGAATCAGGTGCAATCATTAAAAAAGGAACAGCCGTAGTAACTGTATTAATATTATGTCCGCTGGTAGCTTGTCCAACATTATTTAGATTAGTCGGATTACTTGTTTGCGCGCCTAAAAAACCAGCAAATGCAATTCCGGCAGTGAGGGTGAAAATTTTTTTTTCTTTCAAAAACTTCATGTTTATCTTCTGTTTTTTATTGATAAATGGGGTACAAAAATAATTTTTTTAATTACAAAATAACAAGTTTATCGTATTTATCTGCGATGGATCCATCCGAAGCCTTTACAATTAGATGATACACGTAAACGCCTCGTCCGATTTTATCGCCATAATCGTCTTTTCCATTCCATTCAATGGGGTCTGATCGAAAGCCTTGTGTTTGGACATTTTCAGCGATTGTTTTAACTAATTTTCCAGAAACGGTGAAGATTTGAATTTGAACTGCAAATTGCCCACAGCCAAAATTTTGTTCAAAATAAAAATTTGTATTTGTAGTAAACGGATTGGGATAATTCAACACGTGATCCAATTGGAATTGCGCTGCTTGCGCTACAACAAACTCTGTTGTTACTTCGGATGAATTATTGTACACATCCCAAACTCTCAACGTAAGCGTATGTGTGCCAGGACTTAATCCTGTGAAAGGATAAGTAACACTTCCACTTTGATAACTATTCATATCGGCTTGATAATAGGTATTCAAATTTATTGCACCAGCAGTATTGCGATCAAGTATCGCTGTAATATCATGTCCGATGCCATTTCCTACTGTATTTATCCCACTCGAATCAAAAACAGTCGCGTATAATTGTGGATTTTCGTTCGTCATTCCTCCATATACAAACTTATTGTCGTTTAAATACAGTTTAACAGACGGTCCTGTAACATCTTTGGGCGGATTTGGATTGGAGCCACCCACAACAAAATTACCGAATTGTCCGGCAGCATCTTGCACCCCATTTTCGGCGTAATAACTGATGCGACCTTTCCCGAAATTGTAAGCAATATCTTTAGGTACGACAAAAGTAAAACTAAAATTTCCATTGATGACGCTTACTTTTCCTTTATATAAAACACTATTTTGCAATTGAAAAGTAAAAGGAGGATTATTTGCAGTGCCACCATTGGAAAGTGTCGTTATACTATTTGGCTTATCGTATACTGTTGGATAAATAATTCCGTTAAAATTAGACACCTTGCTTCCGGCAGAATCACTCACAAAACCAATTATGGTAACTTTTGTCAATGCTTTAATTGTATCCATTGTGGGTGATGTGGCAAGGATTCCTCCTACGGAAGTTGTGGTTACATTAAAATGTGGGAAAGCAGGCGTTACAGCAGGGTCGCCCAAGAAAGTAAAATTTCGATTGTTTACATTCGTTCCGCTTAAATTTTTTGTTTCCATCATTAAATCTCCCATTCTCGGAAAAGTACCATGCATAGGGCTTTGTAAGACATTAAAGAAATTCTGATTGAGCGTAAAATTAGGTCCTGAATAGACAACCCTCACTGTAGTTAATAAACCAATACCACCACCAATAGGGTTTAGCAAAATATCTTCCCCTGCTGCTACTTGTTCCGGATCATCAAAACGACTGAACTCACAGGTTGCAGTAATAAACAATGGTAGAGTGTTCATATTTGTCCAACTTTGAATATCCGAAATACTTAACACCCTTTCCAATCCCCAACCAAATACGCCTCCATGTCCAAGATAATTAACAATAAATGCTCCTTTTTGAACTTGTTGGTTAATTGCATTTTCGACATCAGGATAACGTTCCCCTCCCGGCGTTGTTTGCTCTACATACGCATCAAAATAAATTTTATTTATATTATAATCTGGATAAGCGGTTTCCACTTGTGTAGCAAGTTGATCGGATTGCGATTCAAAAGTAATATCACCATCGTGCGCTACAAAACAAATTTGATTTCTCCAATCAGTTAAATTGTAGTTTTGAGCTTGTGATCCACAATTACAATTGTTTCCGCTCGATGCTAAGGCACCCGTTTTCGTTTCATAGCGAATCACCTTATTGATAATATTTTGTGCATCTTGAGTTGTTTGCACTGGCATCCGACCAACGCCAATATCTAACATATAACTAGAAGTCCAATCGCCTTCATTGTCATCTAATAAAGCATAAAAATCATCTGAGACATAGGAACTAGTAGGATCAAGTGAATTGTCTGATTCATACGTTGGGATGTAATCTGTATTATTGGGGATACGATATTTATTATCGTAAGATCCGCGCCCCATCAGTAATAAATATTTAGGAGCATTGCTTGGATTACTTGCCCGGTCATAAAACATTTTAACAAAATCTCGAATCCCTACAGGATCTTGTTCTCCGCCAGAAAATTCATTGTAAATCTGATTAGTTGTAGCAACTACAACATTTAAATTATCCTGATTTGCATGAAAATTTGCTAAATTATTTGCTTGATTGACAAATTTCGGATTCGTAACAATAATTAAATCTGCCCGCTGATACGCATGTAAATTCTGATTCGCAACCGAACCAAAATTTTGTGGTATTAAAAAATTATTTCCAGTGAAAGAAATAAATTTTCGGAGCGTTGGTGTTGGTAAGGTATATTGATACGTCGTACCGCTCAAAGACATTGTGATTTGTTGCGCATTGGTCGGATCTGTTACGTCCCATATTGTTATCGGAAGAAAAGAAGACACATTAAATTGTGAAATATTTGTTGCACCCACCGATTTCGTATCTTGGAATTCCATTTGATTCCCAACCATAGTAAGTTGTCTTCTCGCATTTAATTCAATGAAATTTAACCAACCAACCGCTGCTGGCGTATTATTGGTAACGGTTACAGTAATATTTGAGCTCGATGGAGTAAATACATAGCTGCTGTCTGCTTCAGAAGCATATATACAATCAAAGCAAGTAACTGCGACAGGCGTCGTAATTAGCGTTGTGGATCCCGACTGTGAACTGACGGAAAAAGAACCGTTAGAGCTACTTCGAGCTACCAAATCCGTATTCACCCAAACTTTTGAAGAAACATCGATATTGGGAAAATTAAAAGAAAAATTATATGAATTGAGTATATTAAATTGTTCTCCGTACCACTGGTTTCCAGAACGTATCAAATTTACTCCGTCTAATTCGTGGTAATTATAATCATCAAAAGAGCTAACCGTATTTGTTATAGATTGTGTGGCGGAAGGAATGTTAGCAATTCGTTTACCTGCACCTAAATCCGCTGTAATAAAATAAAAAGTGGTATCAGAATAATAATTACTTTGATGATGAAATCTAGTATCGGTAGAATCATACTTCCAAATTACTGGACCTTGCCCATAGAAAAGTAAATATCCAGCACTGTCCAGCGTTGTGTTATTTTGTTCATTTACAAAAATAGGATCTTCTACTAAATCATCGTGTCTAAAAGTACTATTGGGCAAAGGCAACATGCCACCTCCATTACCATAAACTCGGATATTTTTAGGATTAATTGTTGTCATATCCATCCCGATATTTTTTAGATATTGATAGGATAATTTATAAATACCATCCTGAGTTACGCCTATTTTATACCACTTTCCGGTTGCCAAAACCGAATTAGCAGCGAAACTCATGGATCCTGTTCTGTGCGTTTTCAATTCCTCTTTTACATTCTGAATAATAAAACTGAAAGAAACTAATTTTTCATAGGCTCCTGTAAAAGTATTTTTTCTAATGGGAATAAATTTTATTTGAGCAAAGGCTTGTTTCTGACTGTAACCCACATTTGCAATTATTTTTATTTTAGTACTTAAAAAAATATTTTTTTGAGTCGCTAAATTAACCTCTGCTGAAGTAAGAGGTTCATATACATCATTGATTAAACTCACGGAAATATCAGTTGGATTTCCTGACAATTTAATCGTTTCATAATACGTGGGAAGCGGCTGTGTTTTCGAATCGTAAATGGCTTTTTGGAAACAAATATAGGAGACCTCGCGCCCATCAGGTAATGTTTCAACAACAGGATTTTTCCATTTTAAATAACGCAAACCCACATCACTTTGAGCGAGCAAAGAAAGCGAAGACGAAATAAAAAAAAGAAAAACAACTATTTTTTTTAGCATTCTAAACTTAGATATCAAAAAATAAAAAACGACGGTGAAAGACTTTTGAATTTCAAAAATAGCAAATATAGACGATTCGATTATACAAGTTCTTTTTAATAAATTTTTTGTTTTGAATATATATTGCATATATTTGTCTCTGTATTTTGTCTTTGCTTAACGCAAGAATTGAAATTTTATTTTATTATACATTAAAAATATTTTTTTGAAACATATTTACAACTATAATCCGTATAACCCATTGCTTAACATATATACTATGATAAAACGATTTACTATTTTCGTTGTTGCGATGATCTCCTTAGGGTTGACACAGTCTGCAATGGCACAGGATCCTGAGTTCACACAGTTTTATGCTAATCCTTTATATTTGAATCCTGCTTTCGCTGGATCTGGAAGATGTCCGAGGGTTTGTCTTAATTACCGTAACGAATGGCCTGCTATTTCAGGAACTTTTGTTACTTACAGCGCATCTTATGATCAATCAGTGGATGCTATTTCTGGAGGCTTGGGGCTTTTAGTTACAAGTGATCAAGCTGGGCAAGGCACTATTAATACCACTAATTTCAGTGGAATCTATTCCTATCAATTAAATGTAACACGCGAGTTTTCTATCCGCGTTGGTTTTCAAGCCACATACGAAGAAAAAAGTATAGATTGGAGTAAACTTACTTTTGGTGATATGATTGATCCGAGAAGAGGGTTTGTGTTCAACTCACACGAAATTCCAGGAGCTAGTTCCATTAATAATGTTGATTTTTCAACAGGTATTTTAGGCTTCAGCAAGAATTATTTTTTCGGATTTGCCGTTGATCACCTCACACAACCAAACGAAAGTTTTTTTACCGGAGCGAATAACAACAGTCCGCTACCAATGAAATTTACTGGACATGCTGGAGCTATTATTCCTGTTGGAAATGATATGGGAAGCGGAAATCAAGCATTTATTTCTCCCAATATCTTATTCCAAAAACAACAAGATTTTCAACAATTAAATTTGGGTTTGTATTTCAGTAAAGGTCCAATTGTAGGTGGTTTATGGTATAGAAATCAAGATGCCTTTATTGCTTTAGTAGGATTTCAACAAAATCTATTCAAATTTGGATACAGTTACGATGTTACGGTATCCAAACTGAGCAATGCAACAGCAGGATCTCATGAACTTTCTTTTCAAATGCAATTTCAGTGCAAACCAAAAAGAAAAAAATTCAGAACAATAAGTTGTCCTTCTTTTTAGTTAATATAATATAGTTATATTTGCCAACGAACTCTATCAAAAAACAAAAAATATGAAAATAATTTCAAGAACGGTTCTATTTGCCACAGGCGTAATGCTTTTTGCTTCGTGCAGTAAAGAAAGATCTCCTGCTACAGGATGGAATTACAACGATAAGAAAAACGGAGGTTTTGAAGTAGTCCCTTACGAGGAGCAAGAAACTGGACCTGGTCTTATTTTGGTGGAAGGTGGTACATTCACGATGGGTCGCACAGAGCAAGACGTAAATTATGATTGGAACAACGTTCCAAGAAGAGTTACTGTTTCTTCTTTCTACATGGATGAGACCGAAGTTACCAACTTAGATTATTTAGAATATTTACATTGGACAAACAGAGTTTTCAGTGCTAATTTTCCTCAAATATACACCAAGGCACTCCCTGATACACTTGTTTGGCGTTCTAAATTAGCCTATAATGAACCTTATGTAAATTATTATTTAAGACATCCTGCTTACCGCGATTATCCAGTGGTTGGTGTTAATTGGTTACAAGCAAATGATTTTTGTAAATGGCGTACCGATAGGGTGAATGAATTTATTTTAATGCGCGAAGGAATCATTGATATCAATCCAAATGCTTCTGATGCAGATTATTTTAATACAGATGAATACCTTGCTGGAAAATGGACAGGACAAATTAAAACTCCCTTACCTTCATTAGATCCTAATACAGATACACGCCAAGTGAAAATGGAAGATGGTATCTTTTTACCGGATTACCGCCTTCCAACTGAAGCAGAATGGGAATATGCTGCTTACGGCTTAATCGGAAATACACATGGAGAATTGATTACTGATCGTAGAATATATCCGTGGAATGGACACTGGGTGAGAAATCCGGACGACAAATGGATTGGACAAATGTTAGGCAACTTTGTGAGAAGTAATGGAGATTATATGGGTGCTGCTGGTTGGTTGAATGATGCTGCCGATGTTACAGCTCCTGTATATTCTTACTGGCCGAATGATTATGGTTTGTACAATATGGCTGGTAACGTAAGCGAATGGGTAATGGATACTTATAGAACGTTAAACCTTCAGGATGACGATGATTTCAGACCATTCCGTGGAAACGTATTTAAAACACAAGTGAAAGATGATGACGGAATTCATATCAATGATTCTATTAGATATGACGCTGATAGCAATATTACAAATATTCCAGGACAAGTTCTTTGGAGAGATGTAAGCATCAACAACAAAGAAGATCATTTGGACGAACGCAGAAACTACAAACAAGCTGACAATATTAACTACACCGATGGAGATGTTAATTCCAGTATTTACTACAAAGATGGACAAGATGCAGTCACCAGTCGTGGTAATGCTATAATGTATGAGTATGCTAAAACTTCCATGATTAACGACAACGCAAAAGTTTATAAAGGGGGTTCTTGGAGAGATAGAGCGTATTGGATGAGTCCTGGAACAAGACGTTTCTTGGATCAACGTCAAGCTACCGATTATATTGGATTCCGTTGCGCAATGACGCGTGTTGGAAGTCCAACAGGATTAGGAACTAAAAAAAGAGAGTAATTAAAAAAATATTTTTTTGAAAGCCCCGATTTTTATAAATTGGGGCTTTTATTTTTATAGCTATGTCAGAACAAATTAAAAAACTATACGCGCACTTTCTCCGAAATCCAATCGTATCTACTGATACGAGAAATTTATTTCCCGGAAGTATTTTTTTCGCTTTAAAAGGTGGAAATTTTAATGGAAATGAATTTGCTGAAAAAGCCATTGAATCCGAATGCTCCATCGCTGTTATTGATGAAAAGAAATATCAAAAAAACGAATCATATTTTTTAGTGGATGATGTGCTGAAAACACTTCAAGAATTAGCAAATTATCACCGCAAACAATTAACAATTCCCATCATCGCCATTACAGGAACAAACGGAAAAACGACCAGCAAAGAGTTGATCAATGCGGTGCTTTCGCAGAAATTTAAAACCGTAGCAACAAAAGGAAATTTAAACAATCACATCGGCGTGCCGCTCACGTTGCTTTCTATTGACAAATCGCACGAAATCGCAATTATAGAAATGGGTGCGAATCATCAAAACGAAATTGAAGCACTTTGTAAAATTGCTGAACCCGACTTCGGAATGATTACAAACATTGGAAAAGCCCATTTAGAAGGCTTCGGCGGATACGAAGGTGTCGTCAAAACAAAAAATGAATTGTATCAATTTATTCAACAAAAAAATGGAATTCTTTTTGTAAACGACGACAATGATTTATTAAAAAAACTTTCGGAAAGTATCAAAAAAATAATTTTCGGAAGCGCTAAAAAAGCTGATATTATTGGTTTATTTATTGAAAGCAATCCTTTCGTAAAATTAAAATATAAAACAAAAAACGAAACGATTTCTATTAACGAAAAAGAAATTATTAGTACACAGTTAATTGGAAAATACAATTTCGAAAATATTTTGGCGGCGGCTTGCATCGGAAATTATTTTGGTGTGCCTGAAAAAAATATTCGAGCAGGTTTAGAAAATTACGTTCCATCCATGAATCGTTCGCAAGCAATGCAAACGAAAAAAAATTTTTTATTGTTAGATGCTTACAACGCGAATCCTTCCAGCATGAGCGCTGCGATTGAAAATTTTGCAGCAATGCCTTCCAAAAATAAAATTTTAATTTTGGGAGATATGCTTGAATTGGGCGATGATACTGCAAAAGAACACGATGCGATACTTGATTTAATTCATCAAAAAAAGTTTGAAAAATTATTTTTCGTAGGCACTTATTTTTCTGCTTCCGCGAAAAAAGGAAATGCAAAAACATTTCGAAATACGGAAGAAGCGAAAGAATGGATTTTGTCTCATCCTATTGAAAATGCAAGCATTTTAATAAAAGGTTCACGCGGAATTCAGTTAGAGAAATTGGTTGAATTTCTCTAAAAAAGTATTCGGAAGATTATTTTTCTGATGACGTTTTTACATGTCCATTTTCATGTTTGAAAAATTATTTTTTCAAATCCTTTTATTCAGCAATAAAATAAGGGAAAGTAATTTTATCGTCTTTCAGCATCCTGCCTTTAATCCCGTAAGTAGAAAAAAGTAATTCGGGCGTAATAATAGTCGCAGGTTTTCCATTCGCAACTATTTCTCCGTTTTTCATCATCACAATTTTATCGGCATATTGCGAAGCCAAATTAATATCGTGTAAAACGGCAATGACCAAAATATTTTTTTTGGCTAAGGATTGTGCTATTTTCAAAATGAAATGTTGGTAATTGATATCCAAACTGGAAACCGGTTCGTCTAAAAATAATATTTTAGATGCGTATTCTTCGTTTTCCAATTGTGCTAAAATCCTTGCCATTTGCACCTTTTGCATTTCGCCGCCAGAAAGTGTGTTGTAATCGCGTTCGCTTAAATTTTGAACACCCATTTTTTCCAACATCTCTGCGCAAATTTTTTTATCCTTTGCCGTTACAATCGTGTCGTAATAAGGATAACGCCCCATCAACACAATTTCTTCTACCGTTATCGGGAAAGAAATTTCGTAGTGTTGCGAAAGTACGGCACGCATTTTCGCGAGTTCTGTTTTTGGGAACTTGTTAAGCGATTTATCATTCATTAAAATTTCTCCTGTGGAAGGAAAAATACTTGCCGCCATTACTTTTAAAAGCGTTGATTTTCCAGCACCATTTGGTCCCATAATCGTAATAAATTCGCCTGCTTGAAACTCTAAAAAAATATTTTTCAGAAGCGGAGTTTTGGAAATTTCGTAGGAAATATTTTTCAGACTAAGCATAAAAATTCCCTTTCCCTTTTCTACTATTCCGAATAAGTAACCATAAAAATAGCGGAGCGCCTACAAAAGCGGTAATAATACCAACAGGCATTTCAGCAGGAGCAATAATAATACGCGCTAACATATCCGCCAAAGCGGTAACAATAGCTCCCAAAAGCGCGGAGCCAATAATAAGATAACGATTATCAGAACCTTTTATTAATCTCAAAATATGCGGAACAATTAATCCGACAAAACTGATAACGCCCGTCATTGCTGTTGCTACAGAAACCATTAATGCTGTTACAACAATAACACGCATTTTTAATTTACGTGTGTTGATACCCAAATAACCTGCTTCGGTTTCGCCCAATTGAAAAGCGTTGAGGGCTTTTGCCATTCGTATCGAATAAAAAATTCCGGTAATTGTAATAACAAGAAGAATGCAAACAGAGGGCCAGTCGGCACCAGAATAAGTTCCCAAATTCCAAAACGTAATAGAACGTGCTTGCGGATCACGAGCGATGTAAGACAAAAAACCAACGCCTGCTGCGGCAATTGCATTCACAGCAATTCCAGCTAATAGCATAGAAGTTATATTTACTTTTCCGAAAGAAGATGAAATTCGATAGACCAATAAAGTCGCGGATAATCCACCTACAAAAGCCATAAATGGCAATAAAAAATTTCCCAGAAAAGCGAAATGGGAGAAGAAAGCAATTTTACCAAACACAAAAACGAGCGATGCGCCCAATGCTGCGCCTGATGAAGTTCCAATTAATCCTGGTTCTACAATCGGATTGCGAAATAACGATTGCATCATTGCGCCACAAACGGAAAGTATTGCTCCTGAAAGCATACATAAAATCGTCCGCGGCAAACGTATTTGTAAAAATAATCCTTCGTAAATTTTATTGATTCCGTCTCCGGATTTTAATCCGAAGAAGTTTAAAAAATAATTAAGTATTTGAGAATAACTTAAATTTACGGCTCCTACACCAACGGATAATAAAAATAAAAAAAGCAATCCAATCCCTAAAGATAAATAGATAACCGAATAGCTTATTTTTTGACGCATTTTAGCGATGAATAATGTCCATTAATTTTAAAATATTTTCTCCCGTTCGCGGACCGAGATATAACAAATCGTGTTCTGAGATGCGATATACTTTTTTATTTTCTCCCGCGGGAGTGAGCGACAACCCTGGCATTACGTCCAAAAATTTACCAACGCCTCCAGCTTTATCAAAACCATAATCAGTAGCTAAAATAACATCTGGTTGATCTTTCACAATTGTTTCGGCACTCAAATTTCTCCATTTGGTAGTATCAGCAGCATTTACGCCACCTGCCATTTCAATCAAATCAGTTGGAGTTCCGTTGTTTCCCATCACAAAATAACGATTGCTTTTTCGTCCGTAATGAATAATCAATACTCTTGGTTTGGGTTTTCCTTCATATTGTTTTTGTTTTTCGGCAACTATTTTCATGTCTGCATCTAATTTATTGCAAATCGAATCTGCTTTAGCTGTCGCGTTAAAATCTTTACCTAAAAGATGGATTAACATTTTTAAGCTATCAATAGAACCTGCGGCAGGATATTGTTTGATATGAATGCCAATTTTTTGAAGCTGAGGAAGCAACGTAATTGGTCCTACTTCAGCATCAGTACCTTTATTAAAAATAACGATGGTTGGTCGCAAAGCAGCAATACCTTCTGCGCTTAGCATCATGTGATAACCAACAGTAGGAATTTTTTTTGCAGCTTCCGGAAATGTACTTGATAAATCAACACCAACAATTTTATTGCCTTGTCCGAGATCAAATAATAATTCGGTAAGTTGTTTAGAAACACAAACAATTCGTGTGCTATCTTTGTCTTGATTGGCGGATGGTTTATTTGAAAATTGTCCACAAGAAGCGAAAAATAAAGGAAGTGAAAAAATTCCTAAGAGTAGTTTATTTTTTAAAAACATTTTTTTATGTATAATAAAATTTTTTTCGGGAGAAGAATAAATCTCCTCCCGAAAAAATAATTTTTTGATGATTAAAATTTATAACTGATAGTTAATCCTCCGTAAAAAGTAGCTGCATAAGGAGCCGGTAAAATGTAACCATCACCACCTCCATTTTTAATATTAGGGTCATTCCCTTGCGCCAACTCTTGGATATTTTGTCCAACAAAAATAAGACTGTAATAAGTACTGCCTAACAAATTATTAGCACCTGCATAAACATCCACTACAAAATGGTTAAATGTATGTTTGTAGCCAATTTTTGCTCCCAGCAATGAATATGCATTCATATAATGACCATTGTCAAATGTAATAGGAACTTTATCTACATATTGATAAGTAGTATTTGCATAAAATCCAATTTTTGTCTGCAAATCAATACCGAAATTGAACACATTAGGAGCTACTTCTGCAACTTTTTTATTGGAATAATCATTCGTCACAGTGTCTGTATTTCCTTTTGCTCCAAATGTTTTAAAATTAACATACGTATAATTAGAATACGTGTAAGACACCCAAGGACGGAGCAATGTAATGGCGTTATTTTTATTATTTAAAAGATTATATGCCATATACAATTCTGCTCCCAAGTTACGTTCTTCGCCAGCATTGGTATAAAAGGATATCGAATTAGCTGTTTCTTGAACAAGCCTGTTCGTTATATCCATATCGTACAAAGCTAATTGGTACGTAAATTTTTGAGTTGATCCCAAAGAACCTTTAGTGCCAATTTCGTATTGTATCGCATTTTCTGGCTTCAGCGCGGAGTCCACTTTTCCAACTGAATTGGTCATTTGGCTTAGTAAGGCTGGAGCATATCCTTCACTCACATTGGCGTAAACAGCAATGTTTGAGGTCAAAGCTTTTGTTAGAGATATACTTGGCAGGAACACAGGACTAAATGACTTAATAAAGATTGGATCATCTAAATATATCTTGCCACTATTAAGTAAATTTTGTGTGCCGAATTCATTAAAATTAAGAGACCCACCAATTGCCAACGTAAAATTAGAAGGTAAACCAACTATCCAATTAGTAAATAAATTATAACTCAACGCATAGTTTTTTACATCGGATGGAAAATCAGGTCCTGAAGTTGAAGTGAATGGCGAAGGAACAAAAGGGAGAATAAAATTTCCTTGATCTGTTTGATTTGATTTTTGGAAAGAAACACCCGTAATGCCATTTACGCTTATTTTATCACTTTTGGTATCGTAAACCAAAGCTGTTCGTCCGCCGAAATTCAAATTGTTATTCAAGCTAAAACCATGAGCAAAATATTGGTTCAGTTCATTTCCTGTAGCAAATAAGGTGGTTTCTGTACTAAATTTTTTTGACAATTTATATTTATCTGTTATTCCTGTACGATAACTCTCTATATCAACATGTGATTGATTAAACATATAATTGGTATCACTTACAGCTTGTCTATTATAAAACGTTGCACTGTCAATTTCTCCAGTTAATTGTTCGTAAGAATGGCTGTAAGAAAAATAAGTGGAAATAGTGTTTTTACTACTTGTTTTAAAATCTCCCGCGAAACTTGCATAATTTTTTTTAGAATGGTCGTTCGGACGAAATCCATCGTACGTTTGTTGTCCATAATTTACCCATATAGAAGAAGAACCATCGGAAGTCATTAGGCTCGTATTTGTACGAAATAAACCATAGCTGCCTGCGATTGCTTGCTCCTGAACGCTTGTTTGATCGGGGGTTGGAGTGGGTGTATACAAGCTTACTGCACCTGCAATGTAACTACCATACAAAGGAGAAGGACCTTTTACTACTTCTACCTTACCAAGATTAGACATGTCAATATCATCCATTACCGTAGTTCCTGTTGCATCTGTTACAGGAATATTGTCGATATATAATTGATAACCCAATCCATTAAAATTCTCTCCATTAGTTCTACCATTGTCAGCACTGGGATAATAACCACGAATAATAATGTGCTGTCCGCCCCAAGGAGAGCGAGAGCTCATCATTACTCCAGGCACCGTATTCAGCGCATCTTCTAATTTTAAACCCGAACTTCTATTTAATTCATCGTGGCTTAATGTGGTAACCGAACCTCCTTTTTTTAAGGCTAATATTTGAACTTCACTGAGTGCGGTATTAGAAACTTTAAGTAAAACGGATAGCTGTTGTGATTTATCCTTTGCAAGCAATTCCTGCGACTGGTAGCCAATTAAAGAAACCATAATACTGTCAAAATCAGTTGGAGCTGAAAGCGTAAACATTCCTTTACTATCCGTACTAACAGCCGTGGATGTATGAGGAATAGAAACTACCGCTCCAGGTATTGGTTCATTGTCTGATCCGTTTACCACACCTTTAACGCTGTATTGCGCATAGGTAATTTGGGTGGATAATATAAAGGCAGCAAGTGCCATAAAGATTGTTTTTTTCATGTCTATTTTTATATGATTTATAATTAAAATACGCACTCTACCAAAAACGCTTTCTGCTTTTGCGTAAAATAAAAAAAAGATAAAACTGTTCAGCCTAAACTAAACAATAGGCTGAACAGTTTATCACTAAACTACTAAACTATTTTTTTATGCTATTTTAGGCGGTGGAGAGAGAACATCCTTACTTGCATTGCTATAATGCGAAAAAAGAAGTGGGAAAAAAATATTTTTTGAAGATTGATGAATAAGAATTGTATTTATTGACGGAAAATAATCTTTACTAAATGCTTTTACCAATTTCTTAGAATTATCATTCGTGTTTTTTGAATCAGGTAAAACGTTCATACTTACCTGAACATTCAATGCTTTATTCAACGTATCTTCACGATTATCCTGAATACAATAAAAATACACAAAGCCATCCGATTTTTTTTGGCGCACCACATCGTACATATTTCCGTGGTAACGAATTTCATTTTTATCTGTTAATTGAAAATCAGAAGTATTGTTTTCGATTTCTTTTTCAGAAATTTTCACAACGTTTAATTGCTTATCAGAAAATTTATTTTCCACTTCGCGCTCCATTTTTTCTTTGTTGTCGAATTGCATAAAATCCAACGTAAGATACACCCCGAAGAGGTTAAATAAAAAAAGTGCGAGCAGCGATATGGAAAAAAATCGTTTCAAAAAAATATTTTTTCGAATAGTTTGAGAGGCAAAGAAACATTTTTTTTTCTTCAAAAACAATTTTCTGCCAATAACTCCCGTTGATAGTATGATAGAAAACGAAACATTTTTACTTTTTTAGTACTTTTGTTTCATAATTATTAACTTAAAACGTGTAAACATGGCCGGAGTAAACAAAGTGATTTTAGTAGGTAATTTGGGCAAAGATCCCGAAGTGCGTTACCTCGAAGGAGGAACTGCTGTTGCTAAATTTTCCTTAGCAACCAGCGAAAGCTACAAAGACAAAACAGGTAAAAAAGTAGATCAAACCGAATGGCATAATATTGTTTTATGGCGCGGTTTGGCGGAAATTGCCGAGAAATATTTAAAGAAAGGAATGCAAGTGTACATCGAAGGTAAAATACGCTCGCGTTCGTGGGAAGACAAAGAAGGCGTGAAAAAATACACGACCGAAATTGTTGGAGAAAGTTTAAATATTTTGGGTAAAAAAGAGGATCGTGACGGAAATTCGGTACACGCAGAATCGCAGCATGAAGACAATCATGCGCCCTCACCTGCCAACGAATCGACGGATGATTTACCGTTCTAAAACGATGTCGAAAAATTAATTTTTCAAACGCCCTTTCTGGTTACCTTGTAAATAAAGGAATTAGAAAGGGCGTTTTTATTTTTATCTTTGGCAAAAAAAAAACATTGCAGCATTTATTTATACCAATATATTCTTTTTTAATTTTCAATATTTCCCTCAGTCCATTGACATTGGCTGCGCTTAGCGCGATTATCGGAATTGTGGTTTTATTGTTGTTAACTGCCACCGTTTCTGCAGCAGAGGGCGCGTTTTTTGCACTTTCTCCAGCAGACATTGAATCCTTAACATCTTCTAATGAAAAAAAAGATACACGCATCGTAGAACTTATTTCAAAACCTCGCTATTTACTTGCCACGCTACTTATTTCTATCAATTTCACCAACATTGCTATCGTCATTCTTTCCACGTATCTCACAGAAAATATATTTCCGAAATTTCAAAATCCGATACTTGAATTTATCGTAGAAATTGCCGCCATCACTTTATTAATTTTACTTGTTGGCGAAATGATTCCGAAAATTTATGCCACTCAAAATGCACTAAAAACATCGCGACGACTCATTTATCCAATTGTGTTTTTACGAAAAACAACGCAACCTTTAGCTTCATTTTTAATTGCTTCTACTTCTTTGATTGATAAAAAAATAAAACGTAAAAGCAGAAATATTTCGATGGACGAATTGTCGCACGCGCTTGAATTAACTTCCGAAAAAAGCATGCCCGCAGAAGATCATAAAATCTTGAAAGGAATTGTGCGTTTCGGAAATACCGATGTAAAACAAATTATGAAGCCGCGTATGGATGTGATTGCGTTTGAACAAAAAATGGCTTACGCAGAATTGCTCGAAAAAATTACCAATGCCGGATTTTCGCGCGTGCCTGTTTACAAAGAAAATTTAGATACTATTTCCGGAATTTTACACATCAAAGATTTACTTCCGTTTTTAAATGAAAAAAATAATTTCAACTGGCAACAATTGATTCGACCTGCTTTTTTTGTTCCAGAAAATAAAAAAATAGACGATTTATTGCGCGAATTCCAATATAAAAAAACACACCTCGCCGTTGTAGTGGATGAGTACGGCGGCGTTTCCGGCATTGTAACCTTGGAAGATGTAATTGAAGAAATTGTAGGCGAAATAAACGATGAATTTGACGACGACGATACTGTTTATTCTAAATTGGATGCGAAAAATTTTGTGTTCGAAGGAAAAATTTTACTGAATGATTTTTGTCGAATTACGAATTTAAGCACGGATATTTTTCAAGATAATAAAGGAGAATCCGAAACATTGGCAGGATTTCTCATCGAATTGGAAGGAAGAATTCCGAGAAAAAATGAAAAAATATTTTTTGATAATATTCTTTTCAACATCGAATCGTCCGATAATCGAAAAATAAAACGCGTAAAAATAACTTTAAACGATGTTATATCCGACTGAAAAAAAAGCGTTTCAAAAAAATAATTTTTCGAACGCAAAAAAATATTTTTTCGCGAGTGCATTTTTAATAATCCTAGCTTCCTGTGGAAACAGTGATGATTCCTTGCCATTACCAAAACCAAAAGGTTATTTTCGAATTGCACTTCCACAAAAAAATTATGTTATCTACAATGCCGTTTGTCCGTTTTCATTTGATTATCCGACGTATGCAAAAGTAGTTCCCGATACCAGACCAGACGCGCAACCGTGTTGGTTAAATGTGGAATTCCCTCAATTTCACGGATCCATCCATTTAACGTACAAACACGTAGACGGAAATTTGAAAGACTATTTGGAACAATCGCGCACCTTGGCAATTAAACACGAAATAAAAGCTTCTGCGATTACCGAACAAGTGATTGTAAATGATTCCAACAAAGTGTACGGTTTGGTGTATGATATTGAAGGTAATGCGGCTTCGCCGATGCAATTTTATTTAACGGATAGTGTGTCTAATTTTATTCGTGGATCACTTTATTTTGAAGCTGTGCCGAACAGCGATTCGATTGCGCCAGTAGTTGGTTTTATAAAACAAGACATTCAAAAAATGATTGACAGTTTTCGTTGGAGAAAATAATTTTTCAAGCGATTAAATCCGATTCAAAAAAATATTTTTGGGATTCACCTTTTGCATCCTATTAACTTGCTGCTTCAGATTATTGTTCTACATTTACTTTCACAAATAAAAAACGCCTCATGACAGAACAAACTACACCTCCTACTCCACCTGCTTATGCAGGATTTTGGCTTCGCTTCGTAGCATTTATTTTAGATGCGCTTATTTTGGGCGCTGCCAAATGGATTATTTTAGCACCTCTACTTGCATTATTTGGAATTAGCACTATTGCTGCGGGTTTGGAACATCCTTCCGCAAGTCCTGAATCCATGCTTTCTTTCAGTAAATTACTTGCGTTAATTACCGTTGCTGCTATCTATTCAGCAATTATTTTATGCGTTTTGTATTGGCTGTATTATGCGTTGATGGAATCTTCATCCAAACAAGCAACCGTGGGAAAAATGGCACTGGGCTTGAAAGTAACAGGTTTAAACGGAGAAAGAATTTCTTTCGGAAAAGCATCTGGAAGATTTTTTGCCAAATACATTTCTGGCTTAATCTTATTTATCGGATACATGATGGCAGGATTTACAGAAAAAAAACAAGCCCTTCACGATATAGTAAGCGATTGCTTAGTGGTAAAAAAATAACCACTTATTCTTACAATCCCACCAACTGTTCCTTTTTACAATAAAAAGTGGATTTGTTGTTTACATTTGTTGTAGATAATTAATTTAGAACCCAAATACTATGATAAAAAGAACTACGCCAAAAAACAAATGCATTAAAACGCTGATGGCGTTTGCATGTTTTATAGTACTTGGATTTTCCGCTTATGCCGGACCTAACGATACGCTTAATGTAATCAGTCATAACAAAGTGCACATGAACTATTACGGTTCATTTGATGGCTGGGGCGTTTTCCCGAGTGATACCGTATCCTTCCGTAAAGTGTTATTGAATTTAACGATTGGATGTCCTTCCAGCGGTTGCAGCCAGTGGGATTATACCGTAAAAATAATGGTGCGCCATAATACAGGCATTGTAGATTCTACCTATAAAACAGCGCCTTCTTTTACAGTAAATGGATCTATAAAAGATTCCGTTAAAATTAAAAAGGACACTACTTACACTACTTTTTACGACACGATTACGCACACAACGGATTCTACTAAAAATGGTGCTTATACTATAGTTCAATATTTGAATTCTTCACAACCCACTACTCCAACAGATACAGTTCATTGGTGGAATTCCGGATACTACAATTATTACTATAACAACACGGGCGCAAAAACAGATTCTATTTTTGTGAACGACAGTATAATGTACCAAACCTATTATCATTATTATGCAAAATACGATTCCATTCAGGAATATGAAATTGCACGTACCATTACGCCTTATGGCGGATATTACAATACCTCTTGGTCGCATTTGTACCAAATAGACGTTTCTGATTTCGTTTCGCTTTTACATGATTCAACCCAAATACGTGTGTATTATCAAGGTTATTCAGATGGTTTTGCCGTTACTTGTAATTTCGAAATGATCAAAGGTATTCCTCCACACAAAGCTTACAAAACACAAAATTTATGGAGTGGATGGTTTCCTTACGGAGATCCTGTTCATCCCATCGGCACGTATTTACTGCCTCAAACAGTAAAAATTGACAGCGCCGAATCTGCTGTAGGCATACGCGTTCTTCAAACAGGTCATGGCTCGGATAATGTAGACCCTTGCTCTGAATTTTGTTCTCAAAACAGTTATTTTAAGATAAACGGAACCACTGATTTTACCAAAACTATTTGGCGAAACACTTGCGGATTAAATCCACTTTTGCACCAAGCTGGAACATGGATTTACGATCGTGCCAATTGGTGTCCTGGAGCAGATGTATATCCTTTTTCGTTTGATTTAAGTTCTTTTGTAGCACCTAAAACAACTTATACTTTGGGTATGGATATGGATCCTTATACACGTGATGCAGGTAACGGAAATTGCGGTTACAACATTGGTTCTTCTGTTATCTTTTACGGTCCTGCTAATTTTACAGTGGATGCAGAAGTTTATGACATCAAAGCACCTACTACCTTTCCGGCATACAGTCGCTTTAACCCTATTTGCGGTATTCCGGAAGTAGTGTTGCGAAATGCTGGATCCACTCCGCTTACCAGCGTAGATATTAACTACGGTGTTATCGGCGGATCAACACAAACGTATCATTGGACTGGAACTTTAAATTTTACAGATACCTTAACAGTTGCACTTCCTTCTATGAATTGGAGCAGCAGCGCACCTAAACATATTTTTCAAGCAAGCGTTAGCAATCCAAACGGACAAGCAGATCAATATGCAGCGAACGATATGATGCAAGCTCCATTTATCAATCCTCCACAATATCCTAATATATTTATTGTTGTTTTTGAAACGAATAGCGCAGCAGCAGAAGATTCCTATGTTATTCGTGATGGAAATGGAACTGTTGTTCATTCCAAAAGTGGTTTTGCAAACAATACACTTTATAGAGATACTCTTAATTTAGGCGACGGTTGTTATCAATTTGAATTGGACGATGCCGGAGAAGATGGTATTAGCTTTTTTGCAAACAGTGATGGAAATGGCTTTATACGTTTCCAAAAAGTTACTACTCCATCCACTGTGTTCAATACCTTACAGCCAGATTTCGGGACTTCTATTATCCAAAGCTTTACCGTAGGTGGTTATTTAAGTGTGGATAACATTACAGCCAATAAAATGGATTATTTCGTGTATCCAAATCCAAGCGATGGCATGTTTTATATTGATGGTTTGTTGGCTTCTACGAAAGTGAAAGAAGTAAATATCTATTCCATACTCGGACAAATTATATACACCACAAAAATTCCTGCGGGAGTAGATAAATTTGCTATCAATACAGCTTCATTTGCTGCCGGAATGTATTGGGTAAGCATTAGCAACAGCGATGGAAAAGTACTGAAGAAGTTAAGTGTAGTTAAATAAGTTTGTTTATTTAAAACTTCTGAAGAAGATATATTCTCAAAGAAATATTTTATAAAATAGACTAAAAAACTATTTCATACTAACAAAAAACCACACCAATATTTGGTGTGGTTTTCTGAAAATTAAATGGAATTTATTCTTTCACAATCTTAATGCTTCTGCCTTTTGGCGAAAAGGAATTGGTTACTACCTTAAAGCCGTACTCACTCAGCTGTTCCTCTTTACCGCGATAATGAGCGAGCAAAACATCCCGCATTTTAGAAACTAAATACGTAAGGGTGTTCGGATTACTGGCTGTTTGCCCCTTCTCGATACCCAAAGCGATGCGCGCTGCTTGCATATCCTTTTCGCTTTCTTCGCGTAAGTGTATGCTGCGGGTGCGATTGGTTTCGGCTTCGGTGGCAAGCAATTCCAATTCTGCCAAATCGGATTGGGCAATCGGACTTACTTCCTCATTTGTTGCGCTCTTTTCCATGATGCGTTGAGCAAGACGCAATAACTCTTCCGGCTGTCTGTGCGGGAGGGTTACACTTACGGTTCTTTTCGACATCTTCTTTTGTTTTTAGGGTTAAACGTGTTTAACAACGTCAAGTATTAACTCATTATTGTTTAGCATGTGTTAAAATTTACTAAAAAAGAACTAATAAATAAATGGTATCAGTTCATTCTTGCTATGTATCAACTCATACCAACAAATAATGAACTGCGAGTGCCCTACTCACAGCTTATACTTTCTTAGTCGCAACTCATACTGCCTTAGTCGGAGTTCTGAGTGTCTCACTCACAGCTCATACTGAGATACTCTCAGTTCATACTACCTTAGTCAGAGTTCTGAGTGTCATACTCACAGCTTAGACTGAGACACTCACAGTTCATACTGCCTCACTCACAGTTCATACTGAGACACTCACAGCTGCGACTAAGATACTCACAGCTCATTAATAAATGCTATTATCCTCTCAGGACGCTTGTTTAACAAGGCAATTCCGTTTTAAAAGTACTCACTTCTCCTCCGCAGAAAATTCTGTTGAAGTTTATTTAAGACCATAGGAAAAACTGTATCTTTGATTTGAACTAACAGATGAAAAAAACATTCTTTCTATTCCTTTTTTCGCTTTGCCTCTTGGCTTTTACAACAAAAGCTCAAGTGCAAAACCTCGTACCCAATCCGAGTTTTGAATACCATACCTGTTGCCCAAACATTGGGCAAATAAGCTGTCAAAGCCCATGGTTTTGTTCTATTCTTTTCGGTGATGAATATGATAAATATTATCATACTTGTGCACCCCAGGGAGGAGGAGGAGGAGTACCGCTTAGTATTGCTGGCTTTCAATATCCAAGAACAGGAGATGCATATACATTGATTAGGTGCTATGCATGGTCGGTAGCCCCTCCAAATGCGAGAGAATACATGGAAACACCCTTGGTAAAACCGCTGCAAAAAGGGAAGAGATACTGCGTACGCTTTTTTGTGAATTTAGCCAATGATGCTTACGCCATCAGTGATATGGGAGCTTATTTTTCGGATACAGCTATTACCAATGACAATAATTACCCATTTTCCTTCCAGCCGCAAGTGAATAATCCGGTAACTAATTATTTAAACGATACGCTCAAATGGATGCCCGTATCGGGCAGTTTTACCGCAAAAGGAGGAGAAAAATACATCACACTCGGCACCTTTGTGTATAACAATGCCCAGTTGCACTTTGAAGATATTAGAGATACCTTAAATGGTGGCGGCGCAATTTACTACATCGATGATGTTTCGGTAATAGAGCTGCCCGATAGTGCAGCAGGCTTGGGTGGCAGTATTTGCAAAGGAGATAGCGTACAATTGGGCAAAGCCGTCTTGCAAGGTTTTACCTATAATTGGTACCCCACAACAGGTTTAAGTAATAATACCAGCGCACAGCCTTGGGCAAAACCTGCACAAACTACAACGTATTACTTAAGTGTGCAAGATAGCGCTGGTTGCAGCAGCACCGATACGGTAACTGTTACCGTTTGTCCGCCGCCTACCTTGCAAATACCCAATGTAATTACACCCAACAACGATGGCAAAAACGATTATTTTGTGATAGAGAACTTACCCGATAACAGCGAGCTTACTATTTATAACCGTTGGGGTAATAACGTTTACCAAAGTCTCAATTATCAAAACAATTGGAAAGCGGATGAAGTAAATGCAGGAACGTATTATTACCTATTAACTTTACCAAATAAGGAAGTGAAGAAAGGGTTCCTTGAAGTGATTAAATAAATGCAGAATGCAGAATTAAGAATGCAGAATTGAAAGTTGATTTGAAGATTTGAAAATGTGCAGATGTACCGATTAAAAAACAATAAAGAAAAAGCCCGTCATTCCGAACTTGATTCGGCATTGGATTTCGAATACGATTTTAGCAAAATGAAAGGAGGAACCCAAGCCTTGAATTTTTGTTTCTGTTGCTTCAAGGCAAAAGAAAAAGCAAAAAACAATTATGAATGCAGAATCTGCGCGAAGGGAAATTTATTTTATTTCTTGTCCTTCACGCAATTGATCGGAAGCATTTAAAACCAATACATCAGCAGGTTTTACATTTCCCCATATTTCTACTTTAT
Organism: Bacteroidia bacterium; assembly: GCA_039924845.1. NCBI lineage: Bacteria > Pseudomonadati > Bacteroidota > Bacteroidia > Bacteroidia bacterium. The sequence goes on along the minus strand of JBDTAC010000041.1, from coordinate 34,091 downwards.
CGCCAGATTCGTTTCCTTTTTTTACATCTACCCATTTTGCCTTTCCATTTTCATCTTCTTGAATAACAAAAACTCTTTCGGTAGAAGTAACCACAGCAGACTTAGGAACAAAAAGACTGGAATCGGCACGTTGAATTTGCAAATTCAATTCGGCATACATGCCAGATTCTAAAATGAAATTAGAATTGTCCACATCAAACTCAATCATTTCTGAACGGATATCTTGTGTGATGGCATCTGCTTTCCGAGCCAATACCGCTATAAATTTCTTCCCCGGAAAGGCATCCACACTAAAAAAAACATTTTGTTTATCAGGAATACTGCTTGCATAAATTTCGGGAACAGCTACCACCAAACGCAATTTGTTTTCTTGCTTTAAGCTAAACATCGGCAACGTATTGTTTTTTCGAGAAACGCCTACTAAAGCTCCAGGCGAAATATTTCGTTCCGTAATAATTCCATCAAAAGGAGCCGTTACGTTTAAATAATTTTGAATATCCGACAAGGATTGATACGCCGATTTGGCTGAAACAACCATCGCGCTATCTGCTATCATTTTCGATTTCATTTGCTCCAAATCATTGACAGATACAGTTCCTTTTATTTGGCTGGTTTCGAACAAGCGTTTGTAATTGGATTTACTGGCGATATAAATAGCTTGTTCTGCATTTAATTTCGATTCGGCTTCTGCCATTTGTGCTGCTAATTCGGGGGCATCTAATACCGCCAGCAAATCGCCTTTCTTCACTACAGAGCCTCTATCCACCAGCACTTGTTTAACGAATCCACTTTCTTTGGCATAAATATCTACTTGGTTAAATGCCTTTAATTCTCCCGGTAAAGTAATTGATTTCGCCATATCTGATAAGGTGGGAGAACAAGTAAGGATTTGCGGAGAAGCTTTTTTATCGGTAGTAGCAGCAGAGTTAGCCGTATTTCCATTGGAGCTATCGCATCCTGTAAAGGCAACGCTTGCCACAATGATTGAGAGTGCCGATAAGATGATTTTGTTTTTCATTTTTTGAAGATTAAGATTCATTTAAAAAATTATTTTTTCGATGACGTTTTTTTATGCTCTTTATAGAAATTACTTTCCGGATCTTCTGGATCCAAGGAAACAGATTGCAAAGTGGTTTTGTTTTGTATTTGAGCAAATACAATCGGTAGAATAAAGATTACCGCCAATGTAGAAGCAATCAAACCACCAATAACGGCTCTTCCAAGCGGCGCACTTTGTTCACCGGCATCGCCCATCCCAGCTGCCATCGGCAACATTCCGACTGTCATGGCAAGGGTCGTCATTAATATCGGACGAATCCTTGCGTTGGCTCCCGCAATAGCTCCTTTTTCCGCATCTCCGCAATCCAATCGCACACTTTCCGAATTGGTAACCAATAAAATCGCATTCGCGACGGACACACCAATCGACATAATAATTCCCATATAGGATTGCAAATTAAGTGTGGAACCTGTAAGCAATAATGCAATTAATGAGCCTGCAATTACAGCAGGAACAGCCGACAAAATGATTAAGGAAAGTTTAAACGATTGATAATTGGCAGCAAGCAACAAGAAAATAACTAACACTGCTAACAATAAACCAGATTGTAAACTGCCTAAAATTTCACTTAACAATTTCGTTAATCCACTTTGTTCTACGGTTAATCCTCGTGGCAATTGACCGGATTCTGCAATAGCTTTATTTACTGCCGCAACTGTTCTTCCCAAATCTTTTTTATAGATATTGGCAGTAATTGTAACCACTCTTTTGCCGTCAATGCGATCAATTTCGCCGGGTATCGTATCGTATTGCAATGTTGCTACATCTCGCAAAAGCGGACGAATTTTACCAGCCATCAAAGGAATATTTTCCATATCCGACATACTGTTCATATCAGGATGAGGTACCTCCACCTCCACTTGATAGCCCATCCCTATTTTTTGATCCATCCAAAAGATTTTATCTGTATATCGACTGGAGGAAGTAGCTGCTACCAAGGATCGTGTTACATCGCTGATGTTTAATCCAAACTGAGCTGCTCTTACTCTATCAATATGTATACTAATGGTTGGGTATTTAAGCGGTTCGGCTATTTGAACATCTCTCAAAAAATTAATTTTTCGAAGATGCGACATCACAGTATCTGCATATACTTCGCCTTGGTTTAAATTTTTTCCAGATACAATAATTTCTACGGGCGTTGGCGAGCCTTCGCTCATTACTTTATCCACCAATTCGATGGGCTCAAAGGAAACCTTCATTTCAGGCATTTTTGCGTGTATTTCTTGCCGAAGTTTTTCTTTTAAATCATCCATGTCTTTGTACTGCGGATATTCTTTCAAATAATCTCTGTTCAAATTCACTTGCATCATGGCTTCTTGCGGACCACTGCTGAACATAAAAATATTATTTACGGCATACGTGGCTGGCTGTGAACCCACAAAACCGGACGTTATAGAAACATTTTTTTCGCCTACGGTTTGTTTGATGATGTCGATGACTTGCAAATATTTTTCTTCTGTGCGTTCAAAACGTGTGCCGTCTGGCTCTCTCAAGCGTAGTTGAAATTGACCTGAATTTACTTTCGGTAAAATATCTCTTCCTATTACCGAAGCTAAAACGACCACTAACCCGATAACGCCCAACATGTAAATAGTAATCACTCTCTTTTTACTTTTCAATAGTTGATGAAGAACGTTGATAATTCTTTTCTTGAATTTATCAAAGCGAGAAAGCTTTTTTTCGGATGCGTGTTCAATTCTGTATTCATCCGCAGCAGTATCTTTTATTTCGCGCTTATCCATCGCCAAAGTAGTATGCTCATGGTGCTTAAATTTATCAGTTTTCAAAATCCAATTCGCCATTATCGGAACGAATGTTTGAGAAAGTAAATACGACACAATCATTGCAAATCCAACAGATAAGGATAAAGGCGTAAACAGCGATTTTGGAACTCCTGTCATAATAAAAGAAGGAGCAAAAACAGCCAATACGCACAATAAAATCAATAACAGAGGAAAGGACATTTCGCGGCTGGCTTCCAAAATAGCTTTTGCCTTTGGTTTCCCCATCTCCAAATGCTGATGAATGTTTTCTATCGCCACTGTTGCCTGATCTACTAAAACGCCGATGGCTAATGCCAATCCGCTCAAAGTCATAATATTGATGGTTTGATGACACAACATCAGCATTAAAATAGCCACCATAATGGAAACTGGAATCGTCAAAATGACAATTAGCGCACTACGAGCATCTCCTAAAAACAATAACACCATTAATCCCGTTAGAATAGCGCCAGTGATTCCCTCTGTCATCAAACTTTTTACCGAATTAATCACATAAACAGATTGGTCAAATTCGTAGGATATTTTTACATCACTGGGAAGCTGAGCTTGCATTTGCGGCATCGTCTTTTTTACACGTTGCACTACATCCCAAGTAGAAGCTTCTGCCCGTTTTAGCACAGGAATAAAAACTGCTCTTCTTCCGTTTACAAGTGCATAACCAGTTGTTACATCTCCCGCATCTTCAACAGAAGCAATGTCTTTTAGAAAAACTGTTGGTCCTGTTCCCATTTTTATTGGTAAATCCAATAATTCGGATGGCTCTTTTACCAAGGTATTGGCAGGAGTCATAAAAGTTGTATTGCCGATATTTACATCGCCGGCAGCGGCTATTTGATTGCTCATCGCGATGGCTTTCACAACTTCATCCGGAGTTAAATTATAACTCCTCAACAATTCAGGATTTATAGTAACCACAATCGTTCTGGAACTTCCTCCAATGGGTGGAGGCGACGATACGCCCGGAATTGCGGAGAACATCGGGCGCACAATCCGTCCAGCAAATTCTTGCAATTCGTTTAAGGTGCGATGTGGCGCATTAAACACCAATTCGCCTACAGGCAATGAACTGGCATCGAAGCGCATCACAATAGGCGGAACAGTTCCGGGTGGCATAAATGCTTTGGAGCGTGTAACTTGATTCGCCACTTCTCCAGCAGCCTGCGCCATATCTGTACCTTCGTAAAAAGATAATTTTACCAAAGCAGCACCTTGTATGTTTTTTACTTCAATGCTTTTGATACCGGATACATACAAAAAATGGTCTTCGTATCGCGTGGAAATCAATGCTTCCATTTGTTGTGGCGACATTCCCCCGTAAGGTTGCGAAACATAAATAGTCGGTAAATCAATCGCCGGAAAGATATCTATCGCAATTTTTTGAGCTGCTAAAAAAGAAAAGAATACCAATCCTGCAATAATTACAATCACCGCAATGGGTTTTCGGAGCGCAAATTTTATCATCTCTTTTTATTTAATGTTATTGAATAGAATGGTTAAATCACCTTTGGTAGCAGCAATGTACAACAAGGCATCCCATACCTTTTCGTTGGCAATGGCTTGATCGGATTCTGCCCGATTCAGATTATACAAGGTTTGGGCAACATCCGCAATAGAAGTTAATCCGGAATTGTACATCGCTAATTTTTGACGGTACGCATCGGATGCTGCAGAAAACTGAATAGGTGCTTCCTTTGCCTCTTCCAGAGCAGATTGTATGGTATTGTACGATAATAATAGTTGATTTTTAAGTTCTACATTTTGTGCGCTTAACTCAGACTGCAAAGCTTTCGTGCGAAATTTTTGTGCTTCGGTTTCTGATTTTATTCGCGGATAATCTAAAATATTAAACGTGCACGAAATCCCCAAGGCATAGTTGTAGCGCGATAATTTTGTGCCATCACTAAACGCATTGTTGTAAATGCCGTTGTAGCCGATTCCAGAACCCCTCCCATCTGTTATTCCTAAAAGAGAAATGTTCGGAAAATAGCTTTTGGCAATGTATTTCGATTGTGCTTCGCTTATTTTTACTTCTGAATTATACAATTGAATCAAGGGATTATTTCCCAGATTCGTAGTAATAGTATCCGCAGAAACAATTGGAATATGCTGTGTAAAAACGCTGTCTAATTTAAAATTAACATTGGCGATGCCCATCAAATTTGCCAATGTATTTTTTTGCGTTTCTGATATTTGTTCATCGTTTAAAAAATTAATTTTCGCTTTGGATATTTCGGAGTTAGCAAACGAAGTATCTACACCTGGTTTTAATCCATTGGTGGCATACGAAGCAATAATATGTTTGATTTCCTCTGCCCGAAAAATATTTTTTTGATCTGTTTCTACGATTTTTTGAAGAGCCAATAATTTGAAATAAGCTCCGGCAACATTTACTTGATCGGTAAACAATTCGTTCGCATCGTCTGCATTTGCATATATTAATTCTGCTTTCGATTCATTTATTTTTGCGCGGTATTTTCCAAAACGTATGGGTGTCCATTCAAAATAACCCAGAGCAATCGAACCAAAAGCAGCTTCTGTATTTTCTTTCGCACTAATTCCAGCTGAAGTAGAAGGCACAATGCCCATCGGAAAATAAGTTCCTGGCAAGGAATTATCCGTCGCATAACTAAGTTGTCCGCTAACGCCCAAAGCCGGCAAATAGCCTCTGCGTGTCGCTTTTAACTCTTCATCGGCTGCCTTTACTTCATACTCCTTTGCCTGTAATAAAGGATAGTTTTTTATAGCTAATTGGAGCGCTTGTTTGAGCGTAATAATGCTATCTGTTTGCGAAAATGCAACACTGCACAACAAACCCAAAAATGGAATGAGAAAATATTTTTTCTGACGAATCATAAAAAAACAACGTATTAAAATAAAAAATTTAAAATGGAATTTTTACTTAAATATCTTTACTTGTAAGATATTTGGAATGTGCCGAGAAGCAACTATTTGGAAGAAAAAATCAGATTAAAAAGGTACGAAAAAGTACGTTTCGTTTTTGTGTGTTTTTGGGAAAATGCGTCGTATCAACAAAAACGAAACAAGTATTAGAGGAAATTTTGATGCTCAAAAAAATATTTTTTTGAAGCAGATTAATCGTGTTTAAATGATACGCCTTGCAAATATTATTGTAATTTTCTTGCTGCGCATCGTTGGTCGCGTAAATGTGTACATAACCGCAATCTCCAATACTTTCGTGGATATTGGATTGAATACAAGAAAAACTTTCTTTTCGAAAAGAGTTATGCGCGTTTGTTTGAATGGAGGTAAAAAGCGCTGCTGCACAGATAATCACAGAAACGAAAAAATATTTTTTGAAAACGAAACTCAATTTATCCATCACACTTGAAATAGAATCGGCGACAAAACTAATCAATAAAATGATCCCTTCATTGCCTTAACATTATTTAACGTTGAAAAATTATTTTTTTGAATTCTAAATTATTTCCTTCGTGCAGCTTTTGCATTAAATGCAAAATGACGCGCTCTTTTCAATTTCAATTCTCCATTGTCAATTATTTTATCACTTCTAAAAAGCCTTTCATTTTATCATCGTGTATAATCGACCAGCGTTTTAAATTTATAGTTTAGGCGCATGCCTACAACCAACATTTTATTAGCGACCAACATTACACTAATAGTTTAGAATTCCCAAAATTGTGTAACCAACTAAAATAATAATTGTAATTCCCCAAAAGAGATATTTAAAAACAATTTTATTATTTGCATTGAAACCGAATTTCGTAATTAAATAATAAAGCATTTTTGAAAAAACATAGCACAGAAAAATTACAATTCCGTAGCCAATTAAAATCATTAAATATTCCACCATAATTCAATTCATTAATTACCTATTCCACGTTAAGCGTAGCGTCTCGCTATGCTTTTATTAATCGGTATCTTACCGATTGGTTTCAATAAAATAATGATTTATTTCTTTATTGGAATTTCGGAACTCTTCTTTATTTTGTCTTACAAACAAAAGAAACAGAACATAAAAAAATATTTTTTCGAGTACTTCAAATTGGTCGTTTTATTTTCCATCAAAAAATATTTTTCGAACTATAAATTAAGACATTTTTATCGGGGGCTAAAAATGACAGAACGAATGTAATGCAAAATAGATGCTTCGGAAAATTATTTTTTATCAGGTACAAAATCCAAGACGATGGAATTCATGCAAAAGCGTTTTCCGGTAGGTGGCGGACCGTCATCAAATTCATGTCCGAGATGTCCGCCACATCTGCCACACAGAACTTCTGTTCTATCCATTCCGAAGGAATGATCTGATTTGTAAATAACACTGTTTTTACGAACCGTTTCAAAAAAACTGGGCCAACCACAAGAGCTGGCGAACTTAGCATCCGAACGGAAAAGTTCATTTCCGCAAGCCGCGCAATAATATGTTCCAATGCCAGTATAATTCCAATATTTTCCTGTAAAAGCACGCTCTGTCTGTTTATCACGAGCCACTTCGTAAATACTATCTGGTAACACTTTTGCCCAAACTGAATCTGGCAAATCCAATTTAGTAGTATCTGTGCGCGAATAATAGGGATTATTCGGATGTTCTGAATCGCTCATGGGAAAATTATTTTTTGAATTATTATTTTTTGATGCATCCGGCTTGTTATAGCAACTGATAATGGAGACAGCCACTAAACCGCTGAAAAAAAATGTTTTTTTGATATTGAATTTCATGTTGAAAAATTAATTTTTTGAAGGTGATTTTACAAGCATATACGAAAACTTGGAATAAACAGTTTTCAATGCTTTCTCCTTTTCTTTACTTGAATGTTCAATGTTTCTACAAAAAGCGAAAATCCCATTGCCAAATAAATATATCCTTTTGGTATTTCGTGGTGAAAAGCGGATGAAATCAACAACACGCCAATCATCAATAAAAAAGCCAAGGCTAACATTTTTATGGTCGGATTTTTATTTATAAAATCACTCACTGTGCCTGAAAATTCAATCATAATAAGCATTCCGACAATCACCGCCAAAATCATAATCAGTAAATTAGTTACCAAACCAACGGCAGTTAATATCGAATCGAAGGAAAACACAATGTCTATCAACACAATTTGCAAAACGGCTGCACGTAACACATTTTGTGTTACAGAAGGTTCTGGAGCCTCTTCCTCTCCTCCACTTTTAATTTTATCAAGGATTTCTAAACTCGTTTTTATCAATAAAAAAATTCCGCCACCAAATAAAATCAAATCTCTAGCGGTTACGTCAAAATCAGAAATACTAAATAAAGTAGATTTCATTTGTGCCAAGGTTGTAATCGCGAAAAGCATGATAATACGCATCAAAAGAGCGAGTAATAATCCTGTAGTACGTGTTTTTTTTTGTTTGTTTTTTGGTAATTTTCCAGCAACAATGGAAATGAAAATAATATTGTCAATGCCCAAAACAATCTCTAAAACTGACAGTAGTAAGAGGCTTCCAAGCGCCGACCAAGAAAACAAATCATGAAAATTTTGAACTAAGTACATCCTTTTATTTTTGAATGAGCAAAGTTAAAATTACGAAACAATAGCAAACGATTGTATTTTTCATTTTTCAAAAACCAATTTCTTTCCACACGTAACGTTTTGTTTTTAAATTAAAGTACGCCATTTTTTTAATTTTTTCTACTTCTAAAATCCCGTCCACATTATCGCCGACTTTGTCCAATTCACAAGGAATAATAAAATTATTTTGCTTGTCTATAAACCCAATTTTTCCGTTTTGTTTTACTTGTGCGATTCCTTTCACAAAATCTCCCGCATCATCGTAATTAAAAGGAATTACTATTTTTCCATTCATATCAATAAATCCAACTAAATTCTTTTTCGATACGCGCGCTAAACTGTCTGAAAAATCATACGCATTGTCGTATTGGAGAGGAATTTTTAATTTCATTTTCTGATTCAAATAACCCCATTTGTCATGCTTCTGAACGGCTATTAAACCTTGAGAACAATAAGAAATATCTTCAAAATCACGCGACAAAATTATTTTTCCAGTGCTGTCAATCAAGCCTTTTTTTTGATTACTGATAATTTTGGCAAATCCATTTTTAAAGCCTTCCGTCAAAAGTGCATCCGATGTAAAATCGTATTCTATCGGAATAATTATTTCTCCTTTTTTATTGATAAATCCATATTTTCCATCCTTCACCACCATCGCTTTGCCTTCTGAAAAATCACCTATTTTATCATAGATACAAGCAACTATCGTATCGCCTTTTGTATTGATTATTCCATATTTTCCAGCCAATTCCACTTTTGCTATTTCTTGCGAAAATTTTTCTACCCAATCGTATTTAAAAGGAATAATTTGTTTTCCTTCCAGATTGATAAAACCATATTTATTTTGTGTTTCCACGAAAGCCAAGTGATTCGAAAAATCGCCGGCATTTTGGTACCGGCACGGAATAATTTCTCTTCCTTTCTCATTCACGAAACCGTATTTTTCATTTTTCATCACTACCGCTAAACCTTCTGAAAAATCAGATACTTCATCATACACAATCGGAATAATTTCTTTTTTAGTTTTATAAATCATTCCGTATTTATTGCCTAATTTAACAACAGAATATCCTTTTTTAAAAGCTTCTACATCATCGTATTTAAAAGGAATTTCAAGTTTTCCCGATTTACTAATAAACCCTGCTTTTTCATTCATTCCCACCTCTGCATATCCTTCCGAAAAATTCGCATTCCATTCATAAATACAAGGAATCATCGTTTTTCCAGAACTATCGGCGTAGCCCCATTTCCCGTTTTCGCGGATAGGATAAAAATGCGTGAGCGATAAAGCCAAATCTTGATAAATTTTTTCTCTGTAAGGATAATCGGGATAATCCAAGCGAAAATCAACGATAGAACGCGGATTAAAATCGCTCGTAAAAATGGTGTAAATATTGTGCCAAGCGGTTTCTACGTTGTGATTATTCGGATATTTTTTGACGAACTGATGGTATTCTTCAATCGTAGCATTGGGTACAGCTAAAGCGAAAATAGCATTTTCAGCATCCTCTCGGTACGGACTTTTCGGATATTTTAAAATGAATGATTCGTAACTTTTAATATCGGAAGGCTTTGTAAGCGTTTTGTAAAGTGAACTTTCGTATTTCGATTCGGCGTCTTTGTACTCTTCCGCATCAGGATAATTTTTCATAAAATCAGAATACGCTTGGTAGGTATCTAAAATTTGAGCAATGTTAAAAGCCAAGCGATTCCTCAATTTAACAGCATTTTCGTATTCGGCTGCATTGGTAAAATTTGTCAAAAAATGCGTGTATGCCTCCATCGAATTTTTATTTTTACAAATCAAAAAAGCACGCGCGTTAATACTGTCTGTTAAAGCTGAAATGGCGGAATCATTGATCTGCAATAAAGCAAAATTGATTTTCTTTTTTGGAGGAAGTATAGCATATTTTTTCGCAGAAATAGAAATGTATTTATGCGCGCTATCCACGTTACTGAAAGGATTATCGGTACGATAATAAATAATACTCAAACCATAAGAAGCTCCAGCAGAATCACGTTTTAAGGCTTTCTGAAAATAATTTTTCGCTTTAAAATAATCGTAAATATGCAAAGCCTGAAATCCCTTTTGCAATTTCCCGGCAAAAGCCGCTTGAGTAATCACAAGAAAAAAGAGTCCAAGAAAAATAATTTTTCTCATAAAATAAATCTGTAAACGTTGCGAAGTTAATAGAATGCGAAACAGGTACACGAAATTTTAACATATATTTGCAGAAAATACAATGTATGTTTAGTAAAGGAGAACATATTTTCGCGATAGTTTTTTTTATCGCTTTCGTCATCGGAATAAGTTTTGCTTACCGCAAAGACAAAGGAAATGACAAAGATTATTTTAAAGGAATCTACAAAATAATTTTAGCCATCATTGTCGTTTTTTCGCTACTTTTTTTGTTTGTTACGTTAAAACGCCTCAATTATTTCTAAGAAATTGCTGTGTCAAAAAATTATTTTTTTGAACGACTTTTACCGGATAAATTGCGCTTCGTTACCTTATGTTCATTCTTCAACATTTTCAGTAATCTGCAGAGAAGTTTATTATTTTGCTGAATCAGGTTTTTATCCTCTTCTTTTACTTCCTTTTCTAAAATATCTTTTTTGTAATACTGAAAAAAATCATGATTTAATGTTTCAGATATTTTTTGTAATAAATCTGAATCCATTGATTTCCGTCTGAAAATATTATACACGTTTTCACGCGTTGTATGAATTCTCTTTCCAAACTCTGTTACCGAAAATCCAGATTTTTCGAATTGTTCTTCCACAATTTTACCAATGTTAACGGTGTGCTCTTTCAAACAATCCGTTGGGCAATTACCTTGCTCTTCGTTTATTTTTACTTTTTCAACATTCATTATTTTACAATCATTAAATTCCGCACAATATCTTAACAAGCCTCCAAATAATTGGTATTACTAATATTAATTTTTTCTCACGGAAGCGTATAAAAAAAACTCCACATATTTAGGCACTCTTTATTGATGAGTCCTAATTTTTGAGAAATCGGCTAACGCGAACGAACGACAATTTTTTTATTAACGACTAAATCGTTCCAATAATTCTTCTAAAATAAGGTTGTTTTTTTGGAGTAATTGAATGTCAACTTTATTTATTTTAGCAGACTTAGCTATTTGATAATAGTCGAAAAAATTATGATTTAATACTTTTGATATTTTCTGTAATAAGTCACAATCCATTGATTTCCGTCTGAAAATATTATACACATTTTCGCGCGTCGTATGAATTTTTTTCGCAAATTCAGTAACCGTCAATTCTGATTTCTGAAATTGTTCTTGAATTATTTTTCCGATGTCTACAAAATTATTTTTTTGCAAACAATTTTGCGATTCCGATTCGACGAGCCCCCTACTCGCCTCTTCTACCAAACATTCATTCAGCCAAGTAACTGCACTTTCTGAATCTAAAAAAATTTGCACTGGCGCAAACGAAGCAAATTTTTTTGCAATAAATTTCCATATAATTCGGCTGGCAAGATTGCTGGCAATAATGGCAAACGCAACAATATTTTCATATCTCTCAAGTGTAGCAACGTATTCCCAAGCATTTTTTGTGATAGTATAATTCATATCTGCATCCATTAAAACAACGTGTTTTTTATGCGCTGTCATTTCAATAAGTGTTTCAATATTTTTCTTAATATCCTTTACGTCTATTTCTACTTCATCACGCAAAGCGCATTTAATTATTTGTTTGTTCAAAAAAGAGAAATGTGCCGTCTCTGTACTGATAATACTCATAAATTTACCAATTAATTATGTTTTTTTTCGACCAAGATAAGTATATTTTTATTTTTAGGATTTTATTTTTTGTTAAAAAGCATACTTTATATTCCTTCTAAATAGCTGAATATTTTTCTTAGTTTTGCAACATAAAATTCTGAAAAATAATATTCCAAAATGGCGATTGTAATTCCCTTTAAAGGCATACGTCCGGCGAAAGACAAAGTCCATTTGGTCGCATCTCGTTCGGTAGACGGCTATACGCCTGCAGAATTGAAAGATAAACTTTTCGGAAATCCGTATTCATTTTTGCACATTATCAATCCTGATTTTTACGACGGACAAAAAACGCGCCCCGGTTCTCCAGAACGTTTGCAAAAAGTAAAAAATAAATTCCTTGATTTTGTTCAAGAAAAAGTTTTTGTAAAAGACGAAACTCCGTGTTATTATATTTATCGACAAATAAAAAACAATCAAGAATATACCGGAATCATTGGCTGTTCAGCAATCGAAGATTATTTTAATGGAGTGATAAAAAAGCACGAACAAACACTTACTAATCGTGAAGAAAAATTAAAAAATTATTTAGAAGTATGTGATTTTAATGCCGAACCTGTTTTATTTAGCTATCCCAACGACAAACAAATTGATGCGCTAACGGCAAAAATAACAAGCGTTTCCGCGATGTACGATTTTACCACTACCGACAAAGTTCGCCACCAATTGTGGGTTGTCAATAAGACAGAAAATATTCAACTTATTTTGGAACACTTTTCAAAAATGCCCGCCATTTATATTGCCGACGGACATCATCGTTCAGCTTCTTCTGCATTGCTTGGTAAATCAAGGAAAGAGAAAAATAAAAATCACACTGGAAAGGAACCTTATAATTTTTATTTGGGAATTTTTTTTCCAGAAACACAATTAAAAATATACGATTTCAATCGTGTAGTAAAAGATTTAAATGGGCTTCCAAAAAATATTTTTTTGGAACACTTAAATGAATTTTTCATCGTTGAAAAAAAGGGTGAAAAAATTTACAAAGCTTCTGAATTGCACAATTTCAGTATGTATATAGAAAATGAATGGTATTCGCTTACGCTGAAAAAATATTTTTTTGACGACCAAAATCCAGTGGAAAGTTTAGACGCATTTATACTTACCAAACACATCCTCGCTCCTATTTTAAACATTCAAGATTTACGCACAGACAAACGCATCGCCTTTGTTTCTGGCATAAAAGGAATGGAAGAATTAAAAAAACAAGTGGATGCGGACAAAGCGAAAGTCGCATTTGGCTTGTACCCTGTTAGTATGACGCAACTCAAAAATATTGCGGATACCAATAATATTATGCCACCAAAATCAACTTGGGTAGAACCGAAAATGCGCAGTGGCTTGGTGGTTTACAGTTTGAGTGAAAAATAATTTCCATGTCCGTTTCCGAAAATATTCAACAATTAAAAAAGGAATTGCCTTTGCACGTTACGTTAATCGCGGTAAGCAAAACGTATCCTGTTGAAAAAATAAAAGAAGCATATTCTGCTGGACAGAAAATTTTCGGTGAAAATAAAGTGCAAGAATTGTGCGAAAAACAAACGCAACTTCCTTCGGATATTGAATGGCATTTAATCGGACATTTACAAAGTAATAAAGTAAAATACATCGCACCATTTGTGAGTTTGATACAGGCAGTGGACAGTTTAACATTGCTTCAAGAAATCGATAAACAAGCGCAAAAAAACAAACGGATTATCAATTGTTTATTACAAATTTACATCGCAAAAGAAGACACGAAATTTGGGTTGGATTTTGCAGAAGCTGAAAAAATATTTTTTTCGGACGAGTTAAAATCATTACAAAATATTCAAATAATCGGATTGATGGGAATGGCGACGAACACAAACAACAAAGCACAAATTGCAAAAGAATTTCAATCGTTAAAATTATTTTTTGACGCACATAAAAACAAGAATTATCCGAATTGTAATTTACACACATTGAGTATGGGAATGAGTTCGGATTATCTTATCGCCATTGAAGAAGGCAGCACAATGATACGTGTTGGAAGTGCTATTTTCGGAAATAGAAATGCTCTCAAAAAATAATTTTTCAACTTGAAAATTAGCTCTGAAAATTTAGGAATTTTACTTGCTTTTGCAACCACCATTGTGTGGAGCATTGGTATTTTTCCCTTTACGGAAGCAGCTCGCAGATGGGGCGGGAAAGTATTAAATCATTTTCATTTATTGCTGGCAACCGTTTTATTGACAATTACGTGCTTGATTTTTAACTCGTTTCATTTTCTTTCTCTTTTTACAGATGCCGCGCCACAACAATGGTATTTATTCGGAATTTCTGGAATTATTGGTTTGGCTTTGGGCGATTATTTTAGTTTTTTATCTTTCGCGATTCTCGGAACACGCATTGCCAGCCTTTTCGGGACATTATCGCCAGGTGCAGCTTTATTTTTTGGTTATTTAATTATTGGAGAAAAGCTCAATTATATTGGTATTATCGGCATGGTGATTACAGTTGCAGGTATTATGTGGCTTACCGCAACCAAAGCAGAAAAAGCAAAAATTCCGAATCTCGGTCATGGTAAAGTGGAAAAAGGAATTTTTTGGGGCGTAATTGCCGCCATTTGTCAAGGTGTTGGATTGGTTCTTTCAAAAAAAGGATTTAATTATAACGGTATAAATGGAGTCATGCTTTCGCCTGTTCAAGTAACCTGGATGCGTGTATTAGTAGCTACTGTAGCCACTTATCTGGTCAGTCTTTTTCGTGGAGATATTAAAGAAGTGATGCGCCCCGTTATCACCAATAAAAACAAGGCATTGAAATTTGTTATTGTCGGCACTATCTTCGGATCCCTTTTAGGTATCAGCCTTTCCATGTATTCTGTTTCGCTTATAAAAGCATCTGTGGCGCAAACAATTTTTTCCTTAGTTCCCGTTGCAGTATTGCCTTTAGGCTATTTATTTTACAGAGAAAAAGTAACTGTAAAATCTTCATTGGGAGCCTTTATCGCTATTATAGGCGTTCTTATATTGATTTGGCGTGATAGCATCGCGTTGTTTTTATAACCACTTCATCGCTTGTTAAATTTGTTTCAAACAAAAAAACAATAGAAAAAGAATACTTAAAATCTATATTTCAGAAGTCTTGCTTTTCATAAATAATCCCTTATTTTTGTGGATTATTTTCAATTCAAAAAATTAATTTTTCAGACAGCAAAATACAATGACACAGGTAGAAATGATTATGCCTAAAATGGGCGAGAGCGTTGCAGAAGCGACTATTATCAAGTGGTTAAAGAAAGAAGGCGATAAAATTGCGATGGACGAAACAGTGTTGGAAATTGCAACAGATAAAGTAGATTCCGAGATTCCTTCGCCTGCTGAAGGCACTTTAGTTAAAATTCTTTTTAAAGAAGGCGATGTGGTGCAGGTAGGAAAAGCAATTGCCATTATTGCCAGCGGACAAGAAGCTGCTGCAACTGCTGCGCCAAAGGTTTCAGCGCCGGTTAGTGTTTCTACTAATGGTTCATCCAATGGTTCTGCAAACGCACATAAGCAAGTCATGACAAGTGTTTCCGTTGCAACGGAAAATTTTTCTTCATCAGAACGTTTTTATTCTCCATTGGTAAAAAATATCGCGAAACAAGAAGGAATTCCATTGGCGGAATTAGAACGTATTGCTGGCACCGGAAAAGAAGGTCGCGTAACCAAAACTGATATTTTAGAATACATTCCAAATCGGAATACACAACACATTTCAACACATCAAAAAACAGAAATTTCAACTCCTATTTCCAGCAACGGAAGCGCAGCAAAACCAGCTATTTCGGTTTCTGAGAATGATGAAATTATGGAGATGGACCGAATGCGTAAATTGATTGCGGATCACATGGTGATGTCGAAACACACTTCGCCACACGTTACTTCTTTCGTGGAAGTGGATGTAACGAGTATTGTGCGATGGCGCGATCGCGTAAAGAATAGTTTTGAAAAACGCGAAAAAGAAAAAATTACTTTCACGCCTATTTTTATTGAAGCGATTGCTCGTGCTATCAAAGATTTTCCGATGATTAATGTATCCGTGGACGGATCCAAAATTATTATCCATAAAAATATTAATATTGGTATGGCTGCAGCTTTGCCTTCTGGAAATTTAATTGTTCCAGTGATTAAAAATGCGGATCAAAAAAATCTGTTAGGTCTCACTAAATCTGTCAATGATTTGGCGACCAGAGCGCGCAACAGCAAATTGGTTCCGGACGAAATTCAAGGAGGAACGTTTACGCTTACCAATGTGGGATCTTTCGGAAATATTATGGGAACACCGATTATCAACCAACCACAAGTTGCCATTATGGCGGTAGGAGCCATCAAGAAAAAACCAGCTGTTATCGAAACTCCGCAAGGCGATACCATCGGAATTCGTCATTTGATGTTCCTTTCTATGTCTTACGATCACCGAGTAGTAGACGGTTCTTTGGGTGGAAGTTTTATCCGCCGAGTAGCTGATTATTTAGAGCAATTTGATTCCAAACGAGAAATTTAATCTGACAAAAACCGCATGAAAAAAATTTATTTTATTTTTACCATTGTTGCGCTTACAGCAGCAACAACCGTTTTTGCAAAAGCAAAAGACAAGGATCAAAAAAAAGATTTTCAGAAGGCGGAAGATTTGTTCAATAACAATTTATTTTCTCAGGCTTTGCCCATTTACCTAAGCATTGACTCTACCGAAAAAGACAATTACAATTTGGATTTTAAAATTGGCGTTTGCTATTTAAACGCTCCAATAGACAATGAAAAATCGGTTCCTTATTTAGAAAGAGCGGCAGCAAATACGTCCGCAGATTACAAAGAAGGAAGTTTGAAAGAAAAAAATGCTCCTATCGAAGCTTCTTATTTTTTAGGTCGCGCGTACCATCTCAATTATCAATTTGATTCTGCCATTGCTCAGTTTCAGAAATACAAAACATTTTTAGATTCAGTAAAAGATAAATCCATCGAAGCGGATGTGAATCACCAAATTGATATGTGCAATACGGGAAAAATATTAGTAGCCTCACCGGTAAATATTAAAGTAGATAACCTTGGAGCTACTGTCAATTCTAAGTATGCCGATTATTCTCCAGTAGTTTCCGCAGACGAATCAACGCTTATTTTTACTTCTAGAAGAAAAGGCAGTACTGGCGGAAAATTAGACGTAGACGGAAAATATTTCGAAGACATTTATATCTCGTACAAAGAAAATGGCGCTTGGTCTACTCCGCAAAATATTGGACCTCCCATCAACACAGATGGACACGAAGCGAGTATCGGACTTTCCGTAGATGGACAAACTGTTTTTATTTACAAAGATGATCAGGGAGACGGAAACATTTACACCAGTCGTTTGTTGGGTACAGAGTGGACTACTCCTCAAAAATTAAATGAAAATATCAATACCAAATATTGGGAACCAAGTGCCAGCATTAGTGCCGATGGAAATTTACTTTTCTTTACGAGTAATCGTCCCGGAGGCTATGGAGGTCGCGATATCTACATGAGTAAAAAATTGCCAAATGGCGAATGGGGAAAAGCAATCAATTTGGGTCCGAAAATAAATACGCAGTACGATGAAGATGCTCCTTACATCCATCCCGACGGGAAAACACTTTATTTCAGTTCCACAGGACACAATACGATGGGCGGTTTCGATATTTTTTACAGCACGCTTTCCGATAGTGGAACGTGGTCAGATCCTGTAAACATGGGTTATCCAGTCAATTCTACTGGCGATGATATTTTCTACGTGCCTACGGCAGATGGAAAAAGAGCATATTATTCTTCTTTCAAAAAGGAAGGTTACGGCGAAAAAGATATTTATATGTTGACGTACCCTGATAAAAAAGAACAGCCTCTAACTGTTTATACAGGTGTTGTAAAAAGTATTTATGGAGATGTACCGGATGGCACCGAAATTGATGTAACCGACAGTGCTACTGGCGAAATTGTGGGTCAATATTATCCGAATTCCAGCACTGGAAAATATTTATTTATCCTTCCTCCGGGAAAAACGTACCACATCACCTATCAAGCCGATAATTTTTTGTTTCAAACAGAAAATATGGAAGTGCCAACGAATTCTGCTTATCAAATAATTAATAAACCTGTTGTTTTAGCTCCTATAGAAGTAGGACAAAAAATTGTTTTGAAAAATATTTTTTTCGCATCCGGACAATCTAAATTAGCTGTAGGATCCCAAGAAGAATTGAATAAATTAATTGCGCTGATGAAACGATATCCGCAATTAGTGGCTGAAATTTCAGGACATACCGACTCACAAGGAAGATCTGATATGAATTTAAAATTATCTCAAAAACGTGCCGAAGCAGTTGTGGCGTATATGGTGGAACAAGGGATAGAAGAAAAAAGACTCAGTGCCAAAGGCTACGGAGATACACAACCCATTGCCATCAATAAAAATACCGATGGCTCTTGGAATTGGAATGGAATGGCGTTAAACAGACGATTTGAATTTAAAATTTTAAGTACGAAAGGCGAACTCAATGTGGTTGAAAAAATTAAAGTTCCAGAAAAGTTACAACTCAAAGAAAAAAAATAAATCATTTTGAAAAATTATTTTTTCAACCTCACAATTATTTCTCTCTGCATTTATGGCTTATCACTTAATGTGAATGCCAATACGCTTACGCGAAAAGAAAAAAGACTTTTGCGTAAAGCAGAAAATCATTTCTTGTTTGAAGAATACAGCAGAGCATTTCCTTATTATGCAGAATTATTGCAAACAGACTCAACCAATGCCCTTACCAATTTTCATGCGGGAATTTGTTATTATTATTCCGAAACAGAGAATGAAAAAGCATTACATATTTTAGAAAATGCAAAAAAATACATCCAAAGCGATACGATTCCTGATCTTTATTATTATTTAGCTTTAGCCAATCAACACGAAAATAATTTTCAAGAAGCCATTACAAATTACCAAAAATTAATTTCGTTTATAAAACCGAAAGCTACTGAAGATATCGCAGAAATAGATTCCAATATTGCAGCTTGTAAAAACGGAATTGCGTTGATGCAACACCCAGTTAACGTACGAATCGAAAATTTGGGAGCTGGTATTAATTCAAGTTTTCCGGATTATGCGCCTGTTATTTCTGCGAATGAATCTATCCTTATTTTTACATCAAAACGAAAAGGAACAGGCGGAAAAATTGCAGATGATGGTTTGTATTATGAAGATATTTATTCCTCCAAAAAAATTTCTGGTGAAGAATGGAACGCTTCGTTACGTTTGGATTCAACTGCGGATAAATTTCCAGCGCCAAGAGGTTTTCAAAAAATATTTTTTTCAAGAGCAAAAAATATAGGAAAAGCTATTAACACTAATTTCCATGATGCATCCATTGCCATTTCTGCTGATGGCACAAAGTTGTTAATCTATAAGAATTACAGTATTTGGATTTCTGAATTGAAAAATGATGCATGGCAAAAACCGCAACGATTGGATAAAAATATCAATACTAAAAACTCCTACAATCCAAGTGCTTGCTTTTCGGCAGACGAAAAAATCTTGTATGTAGTGAGCGAGCGCGCAGGAGGTTTTGGCGGAAAAGATATTTATCAATCTTCACTGCAAGCTGACGGGACGTGGAGTCCACTTCAAAATCTTGGACCGAAAATTAATACCGCGCTGGACGAAGAAAGTCCGTTTGTTACCGCCGACGGAAAAACACTTTATTTTTCATCGCAAGGACACAACAGCATCGGAGGTTTTGATGTTTTTAAATCTACCTTAGAAAATGGGAAATGGGGAAAACCTCAGAATATGGGTTATCCAATTAATGAAGGCGGAAACGATATTTTTTTTACGATGAATGCTGCTGGAACTCATGGCTATTATTCTACCGAAAGACACGATACATATGGAGGTTTGGATATTTACATGATTGATTTTGAAACTAACAAAGTCGATTCTTTAGCGAAAGCCTCATTAATGGCTTTGAAAAAAGATTCGACAGCCAAAGCCAATGATTCTATTGCTTCAATTGCATTGGCAGAAAAAACAAAAGCAGATTCTATTGCAAGTAAATTATCCGGCGGTGGAAAAAATATTTTTTCGAATACTGATTTTGTTTATTTCGATTTTGATAAATCTACTGTTAAAACTATTTATTATCCAGGAATGGACTCAGTATATAAATATTTAAAGGAAAATACACTATCACAACTCACTTTAACAGGCTATTGCGATTCGAAAGGAACGACAGCTCTTAATAAAGCTCTTTCCTTGAAACGTGCTAAAATGGTGGAGCGTTATTTTACAGAAAAAGGAATTCCTAAAAAACAAATTTTGCTTACTGGCGCAGGAAGTTCCGACCCTATTGCTCCAAATACGAATCCTGACGGAAGTGATAACCCAGCCGGAAGAGCAAAAAATAGGCGTGTAGCAATTTCCGTTTCAAAAAAATAATTTTTTGATTATAAATTCGCTCTTTTTTTATGGGATTTCGGATAAAAATAGCGTTGTAAGCCAATCATGTAAACGGGATAATAATACACGTACGATTTACTAATCATAGGCCATTGCACCGAAAAATCAATTCGTAAATTGGAATCAAAAATTTTCTGAACACCCGGACAAATATTAATGTAATTACCTGCTTTGAGCGCCGTTGTTTGCACATCAATGGAAGTTCCATCCTCAATTACTTTCGCGCCTTGATAGGATGTTCCAAGAAATTCGCAATAAATATTCCAGTTTGCCTCACTGTAATCCGTATAATCCTTAGGATAAAGCAAATAACCCAAGGATAAATTATACACCGCCGCTTTGCCATAAACAATTTCGTACGTATTCCAATGCACCGTGTAAATCGAGTTGTAATCGTTTTCCGAATAATTGCCCGGAAGTATTATTCCCGTTGTGATAGACGCTGCAAAGCGATTTTTCAAATACGTTAAAATCAACCCGCTTCCAAAACCTTTTGTATCGTCTAATAAATCTGGTTCGGCTTCGTCGTGCGCCACATTTACAAAGGAATATTCACCGTAAGCCGAAGCTCTAAAATGTTCGTTTTGCCCGTCTAAACTGAGAAAGCGATATTTTGCATATAAATTAATGTCATCGTGAAAACGATACGGATACACAATTCCGCGTGGAATAGCACCTGTGAAATAAGTAGTTTGCGTGCCGTAATGTGTGTGCGTAACCAAATTAGCGGGCAAAATACTATCGTGATGATTGGAAATAACTCCGGTGGCTTCAATAGTAAGTTTGGAAGTAAGTCCGTACATCAATCGTAGCGCGCCCATTCGTTTCCAAATGCCTAATTCTTCGTATGTTTCACCAAAAGCTCTTATACCAAAAACTCCTTTCGGGATAGTACTTGCAGGCTCATTAATCGGAAAAAGTTCTTGCGCTTCTGCTCCGAGAGAAAATAAAAATAAGGCGAAAACAAAAATAATTCGTTTCATGTAGTAACGTAATAAACGCTTTTATTCGCGTTTGCGGAAGAAGGTTTCAAGGTATCTTCCCATTTTTTATATCCTTTTCTATCCAAGTATTTTTTTCCGAGAAAAGTCAAAATTACTTCGCCATTTAACTTTTTAGTTTCCACGCCAACAAACTGATAAAAAGAGTTTTCGAACGTGTATGTAAAACCTTCCGAAATAGAAAGATGATCAAAAACAAAAGCAGCTTTTAAATAACGAACAGAAAATCCGGCATCGTAAACGGCTTGCGCAATTTTTTCCATCGACACGGTTTTACCTTCCTTAAAAATAATCTTCCCTTCCGTATTTTTCAAATCCATTTGCACATCTTTCACAAAATCTAATTTACGAATGCTCATTTCTACCGAGCGCGTACAGGCGGAGCAAGTCAAACCGTTAACACCCACTTGCGCATATTTTATTTGTGCGATGCCGGAAACGCTAAAAAACAGAAGTAAAAAAAGGCTCGCCGAAAAATATTTTTTCAAAAGAGAAATACGTGTTTTCATGGGCAGTATTGAAAAAATATTTTTTTGATTTGTTTAACAAAGATAGGTGTTTCCGTTTGTTTGAAAATTATTTTTTAAAAATTAAATTCCAATTAGAAAAACGAAGGAACACAATAAATAAAAAACGCTTCCTAAAAACAAATACCTTTGCCGTATGTGCATCAAAAAAATAATTGCGATTAATTTATTATTGATATACGCCCTCGCTTTGATAAAGCCTTTTGTGCCCGTTGTAGATTATTTGATGCACGAAAAATACATTGCTGCCAATCTCTGTGAAAATAAATCGAACACCAAGATGTGCTGCAATGGCAAGTGTTACATGGCGAAACAATTGAAAAAGGCTGCATCTGAAAATAAAAAAAATAATTCTCCGACAACAATTAATTCCGATAACTTAGAAACACTTTTTTGTCTGAAAAAAAATAATTTAACAGCTTATTTCTTACCTAAGTTTTCCTCAAAAATAATTTCTATTTATACTGAAAAAAAATCTGCGAAAGCGATTTTAGAAATTTTCCATCCGCCTACATTTACTGCTTAATAAGATTTTAGTTTCTAAAAACAGGTTACTCGTCTTGCAGACGAAGGAAGCATCTTTGTAAAATAGATTCTTCAAATGTTCAGAATAACAAAAGAGTTTTATTTATTACAGTATTATCATTTCATGAAAAAAATATTTTTATTGATTTCATCTTTATTGATGTTAATCAATGTTGCAATGGCTCAGTCTTTAAGTGGTACTGTTATAGACTCTTTGAGCCATCAAACAATAGTGGGAGCCGTGGTGTATATTCCGCAACTTAATTTAGGTGCTACTACCAATTCAAATGGAGAATTTAGAATAAGTCCTATCCCTAAAGGAACTTATGAAATGGAAGTAAAAATTTTGGGATATGCTACCATAACTCAACAAGTTATGATAACGGACAGTACCACTTGTACTTGTTCTATGTGTATTTCCGCCTGTACCGCTAACGAAGTGGTGATTACAGCATTGGGTAACGTTACCAATACGCAACGTTCTCCCGTACCTGTTTCGCTGATATCTCACGATGTAATGTTGCAACAAACTTCGAGTACTGCCATTGATGCCGTGGCTTCTCAGCCTGGTGTAAATGAAACAACGGAAGGTTCTGGGACCACAAAGCCACAAATTAACGGCTTGGGATTTGACCGTGTTTTAGTGTTGATGGATGGAGAAAGACAAGAAGATTTTCAATGGGGAGACGACCACGGTATTTTGATAGATCCTTATGCTGTTTATGATGCTGAAATTATTCGAGGACCTGCTTCTTTACAATATGGGGCAAGTGCCGAAGCGGGAGTGATTAGCTTTAAATCGCAACCTTTTGCAGAAAGCGGAACGGTGCAAGGTAGCGTGCTTACAGAATATCATACCAATGATGGATACATCGGAACCTCCGAAAATATTGGAGGAAATAATAATGATTTTGTGTGGAACCTAAGAGCAAGTAACGAAGAAACGCATGATTACTGGAATCCAAAAGATGGATATATTTGGGGAACTGCTTGGCAACAGTCGAATGCGCGATTAACAATTGGACTGAATAAATCTTGGGGATATACGCGACTTACAGTAAGCGCGCTCCACAGACGAATTCAAGTGCCGGATGGTAATCGCGACAGCGCAACTGGACAATTTATGTTCGATGCTCCTCAAAATGGACAGATATATCCAAACAAATCCAACTTCTTAGCATACAATCCTACCATTGCTGGAGATAAAATTTTGGATGAAAATCAAATTTGGTGGCAAAATAGTATTAACGCAGGCACTGGAAGAGTTGGGATAGATATTGGTTTCACCCAAAGTGTTCACCACGACATTGATTCAGGAAGTGTTGGAGAAGGAAATATGCAGGTATATGATATTCCTTATTCCTTGAAATATCAAATTATAGGAGAAAAATCAGGATTGAAACTGACCACTGGCATAAACGGGACTTACGAATTCGAGCACCAACTGGCGGAACCACCTGCGCCTTATATTGGTAATTATGAAATACCGAACTATACCGATTTTCAAGCGGGTGCTTATGCCATTTTAGAAAAAGATTTTAAAAATCTCACAGTAAGTGGAGGATTGAGATACGATTGGAGTAATTTTATTGGACAAGGAATGTATCTGACAAACAGTGGTACTCCCGAACAACAGCAAGTTTCGGCTGGAACTCCGGGAGCAGAAACACAATTTAGTCCATTTAACAATACGTATACCGGACCATCCGGAAGTGTTGGTGCTTCTTACCAATTACCAAATAATAATTATCTGAAACTCAATTTCTCAAAGAGTTACCGAGCTCCTGCTATTAATGAATTAACAAGCAATGGTCAGAATATCGGTTCCAATGCCGTTCAGTTAGGGAACTTAAATTTAAAATCAGAACAAGGCTATCAATTAGATATTGCCTATGGAAATAATGGGAAGGACCTTAGTTTTGAAGCCGATGGTTTTTATAATATTATAAATAATTTCATATTTGGCGATCGTACCGATTCTGTTTCAGGCGGACTTCCTGTTTACCAATTTGTATCAAGCAACGTTGCTATCATTACGGGAGTTTCGGGGTATTTCAACATACATCCTGTTAGTACAAAATGGATTGAAATAGACAATGGCTTAACGTATATTTATTCCTTTCTGCCAAATCAAACGGATTCAACCGATCATATTCCTTGGATACCTGCTACGCACATAACTACGGAAGTGAAGCTTCACTTGAATAACAAACCAAATTCCATATTAAAAGATACCTACATTAAGTTAGGACAAGCAAAATATTGGGCGCAAAATGCTATTTACAGCGCACTTTATACAGAAATTCCTTCTGCCGCATACACTTTATTTAATGCAGGTATAGGAACCAATTTTGTAAACCCGAAAACAGGCAGGGTAATTTGTTCATTGTATATCAATTGTACTAATTTAACCAATGTAGGATATGCAGATCATTTAGATCTTGCAAACTATTTCCTATCTTATGGTGGCAGAATAGTTACCGTAACCAATCAAAGCCAAGGTATTTACAATATGGGCAGAAATGTAGGTTTTAAACTGATTTTCCCGATAGGCAAATAATACGTTTCATATTGTTTTTTTTATAAAGATGCTTCCTTTATCGTATTAACGAAGGAGGCATCTTTGTGTTAAACGATGTACATACTCCATCACACGGTGTACATGCTCCATCAAACAAATAACATGCTCCATCACACAGTGTACATGCGCCATCACACAAGTAACATGCTCCATCACACGAGTAACATGTGCCATCAAACAAATAACATGTGCCATCAAACAAATAACATGCGCCATCACACGAGTAACATCTGCCATCAAACAAATAACATGTGCCATCAAACAAATAACATCTGCCATCACACGAGTAACATGTGCCATCAAACAATTAACATGCGCCATCAAACAAATGACATGCTCCATCACACGAGTAACATGCGCCATCAAACAATAATCTTGCTTTATAATAAATTGGGGAGGGATATTCAAAAAGGAAGCTCTTCTTTTTTTAGAGTATTAGGGATATACCTCAATTTGCAGATGAGAAATTAATTGAAAATTAATTATATTCGCCAATAAATAAGTTAGTGAATATAAACCAATAAAAATCGAAAATGGACGAAGTAGATTTCTATGAAAATCTAAATGAACAACAAAAAATTGTACACAACAGATACAAATCAAACCTAAATTCATATTGTTTCGGCTTCAACGGACAGGAAAAAACAAACGAACTTTGTGGAATAGGAAACGCCTACGATTTCAAATACAGAATGGACGATGCGAGATTGGGCAGGTGGTTAAGTTTGGATAAATTAGCAGCTAAAATTCCATTTTGGTCTCCGTACTCTTATGGCTATTCTAATCCTATTCTTTATTTAGATGCAGATGGTTTATTTCCATTCGCTGTTACTGTTAGGTCTTTTGTTCCACCTGATGCTTTCAAATACTTTGATTATGATGATGATAAGAGAGGCTTTTCTGCCGAACAAAATGTTACATCGCGTATTAGTCAAACTTATACCGTAGATCCTACGAAAAAATCAGTAATAGGTAATGGTCATCCAACAAGTTCCGATACTAAAACTAGTGGTAAAACAGTTGGTAATGCAACACACACAACAGACAAAGGAAAAGTAGACAACAAAACTTTTTATAAAAATGCGGGTTCTGATGTAGCTGATGTTGAAGCGCATTATTCGGGTTCTAATCCCGACCTTGCACTTTTGGGGACAGCTCCTAATATTGAAGTAAATTCATCTGTAATATTAGCGGAAAATGATAAAGCGGGTTATTTGATTGCTTATGTTGATTTATCAGGAAAAGAATTTCCCGCTACCGAAGCATTGGTAAGTGATGCAAAAGGGCAAACAGTTTGGTTAACTGGTTCGGGGGCTAAAGGAAATCCTTTAAGTTTATATTTTGATAACACAAAGAAACTTGGAACTGTTGACGTAAGAATAAATATTGACTCTAAAGGAAATTTTACAGGTGTCGAATATGGTGGTAAAACCTACACTCTTAAAGAGTGGAACAAAAATCACATCAGCAAACCAGCTACAAACAAATGAGGTTCAATAATTATATAAAATATATTTTATACGGCTTGTATGGTATTTATAATTTTGGGTATCAAATATTAACTTATCCCATTCTTCTGTGGTTAGCTGTTTATCTTAATGATTTATTTATTCCTGCTAATTTAATGTGGAAGAATAACAATTCGAGAATTGATATATGGGGTTCAACTGGAGCAGCTATTTATGAATCAATAGCATTAATTGCTGAAACAGGTGTTTTGATATTTATAATTTACTCCATAAATAAACTATTTCTAAAATACATAATGAGAAATAAAAACTATCATAAAATTACAAACTGGACGGCTAAGATAAATATAATTATATGCTTATTTTATATAATTATGCTTGTATTAAGAGGTATCGGGATATCTACTTTTATTGATTGTATTTAACAATAGTCATTTTTGGTAGTGTTCAGATTGTCACCTACATTTTTAGGCTTCAAAAAAATATTTTTTCAAAGGCAAAATAAACCGTATTTTTGAATTACACAAAACGAAACAATGCCACGCAATACCGCTACGATGTCCGAATCTACAGCCTGCTGCACAGGAGGCTGTAGATTCGGATTCAACGGAATGGAGAAGGATAACGAGATTTATGGAACTGGAAATGCCTATACTGCCGAGTTTAGAATGCTTGACCCACGCCTAGGCGGACGTTGGTGGAGCTTAGACCCGACCCCAAAAGCGTGGGAAAGCCTGTATTCGGGTTTTAGTAATAATCCTATATGGTTTAGCGACCCGAAAGGTAATACGGCTGGTAATCCTCAGGCAAGATTTGAAGCAAGTTTAGGGTTGACTTTTGGAGGTAATAAATTAACTTTTAATGCAGGAGCAACAGCAAGTATAGGACAGCGTTTTAACTTTTTTCAGCCAACACTTGATTTGTCTGTCAATGTTTATAATGGTGGTTTAGGTACTTCAGGAAACAGTTCAGCTATACAGTTCGACATCAGTACATCAGCTTATGCAACTTTTGGTGGTGGTAAGGGTATTGGACTGCCACAATATACATTAAATTTCAATACCAAATCTGCGTTAAACAATACTTTCGGTGGCTCTGGAACGTATGGTCAAATACTCAACTATAATTCAGCAACAAATAAAACAACAACTCAAGGATTGGTTGGAGCAAGAGGTGGCACAGATCAAGGTTGGACAGGTGGAATTATTTTTTCAGCGAATTTAGGAGGAAATTTATTTGAAGGTGGGTATCAGGATTTTACAGGCACGCATTTTGGTTCTAATAGCCAGCAAAGAACTGCGACAAGTTTGTATTACGATCAAGATCCTTTTCAACAATCATTGAATAAAGCAGATACTTTTGGGAGAGTAAATGGCTTTTTATTTGATAGTTACGGATCAGGCTGGTTGCAAAATTATATTCACAACTCTAAAGACTTGAAGTTATTCCATTATGATTAATTACGTTGATACGCAGGCAATAAACAGTAAGTGCTAAAAAAAATTAATATATGGCAAAGCGTTTGTTTTTCTTTTTTTTTATAGTTATTAATTTTACCTCTTGTAGTATTATGGGATGGATACCTCATTATTATACTCTACCCGATGGAGGAATACGTCCCAAAAAATCAAATTTCTCTTTTGCAAAACACCCCTATCATTTAGCTGATACTAATTTGATAGACACGAATGCAGTATATTTTAATCTTAATACAGACGTATACTATGGATCACACTTTGTGGACTCATCTTATGTGATATACCGTTTTTTTAATAATGGAAAATTATTGATAAGTTATGCTTACGAACACAAACCGACCAATAAAGAATGTAATAGCAATAGTGATACTTATGCATTTATTGGCTATTATAAAATAAAAGGTACAAAAATCACTATTGAAATATATACCACAGACGATTATGGTGGTTACAATTTTTACTATGGAGAAATATCTGATGGTCTTATTGTTTTTACTCATTGGAAACCTCGTACATTTAATAGTTTTAAGCAACGAATTTATCCTTATAAAGTATTAACTAAATACAAAGTAAAATTGAGGTAGTGGGTGGGTAGTGTTCCAATTTGCGCTTACACTTTTAAAGAGATAAAGAGGTTTCAAAAAATAATTTTTGAGTGAAGATAAATAAAATCAACGGCAGCAATTACGATTACATACAAACAGAAGTACCACTCTATGGAAGCTCACGTCTTGGCGAATGGAAACCGAATATTTTAGTGAAAACGTTCCCTACCAGTGGTATTCCTACGTATAGTTGCATTTCTTGTCCTGTAAACCTTTGGACAATTGATATTGGTTTAAACAATGGTTTATTCCCAAGAAAAATCTTCAAGAAAGAATACGAACTGAATGACCATTTAGGAAATGTCCACACCATTGTTAGAGACCGTAAGAATGCGGATAGTACCGCTTTTGTGATTAGTTACAATGACTACTATCCTGGCGGTATGCTGATGCCGAGAAGGAATTATCAGGATTCCTTGTACACCTTCGGATACAACGGAAAGCTCAAAGACAATGATATTTACGGCAATGCTAACGCCTATGATTTTAAAT
Source organism: Bacteroidia bacterium (assembly GCA_039924845.1). Taxonomy (NCBI): domain Bacteria; kingdom Pseudomonadati; phylum Bacteroidota; class Bacteroidia; species Bacteroidia bacterium. The sequence continues at coordinate 4,772 of JBDTAC010000041.1, read as the reverse complement.
TCAGAGAAGATGACCCACGCCTAATACACTTTTGGAGCTTAGACCCTTTAAGGAGAAAATATGCGGGTTGGTCGCCTTATGCTTTTGCGATGGACAGAGTTATTGATGGAAAAGATTTAGAAGGTTTGGAATGGGCTGACCCGAAAAAAGAAGCTGCTGATATGGCAGATTATCAGAAAAGTTTATCTGATGAAAATCAAAAGACAAGTACAACCGATTCTAAAAAAGATGTAAAAGATTTAGTGTTAAATACTCAAGGACAAGATTTTATCAAATCGTATGAGCAAGGACCTAAAGGAGGACCTGCATTACAAGAATATGACGATAAAAACAAATATTGGAAACAAGGTGAAGCTCCTACGGGTAAAATAACAATAGGATACGGACACGTAGTTCAGCGCGGAGAAGATTATAGTCAAGGTATTACTCAAGATCAGGCAGATGCCTTATTTACAACTGATATAAAAAAAACTATTATCTTAGTTGATACTTACGTTAATGTCCAACTTACTCAGCAGCAGTTTAATGCAACTGTAAGTTATGTGTTTAATGTAGGCGTAAATAATTCGCTTGCGGCAGGCAGGCATTTTATTGCTAAACTAAATAATTCTGATTTTTCTGGAGCAGCATCAGAAATGGATGTCAATACCTCAGGGAATGAGTATTCACAAGGACTTCAAAACAGGAGAACTGCAGAACAAAATATCTTTTTATATGGAATATATGAAAACAATGGTCAGTAAAAAATTACTTCTTTTTTCTACACTTATACTGTGTTACAATTGTTATGCACAACAATTAAAAAATGCTCCAAGTAAATATCTATACGGAAAATGGAAATGTGTAAAGTTAGATGCAAGAGGATATGAAAATTTAACTCCGGAACAGGCGCGCAAACTTCAAGCATCTATATTAACAGTGGAAAAGCATACATACTATTACAATAATATTAGTTTCATTGAGTGGTGCAATTTCGATCATTGGATAGTAACTAAATATGATACCGTAAATTTAGATTCACAAGATCCATTAGTTTACACATATACAACGAAAGAACTTTCAAAAATAAAAGTTATTGAACCTGTGGATAGCATTGGGAAATTTGGGTGCGTGAATGATTGTGCAGCATTTTACTTGAAAGGAGACACCTTGCTAAATGATTGTGGAGGGTATTATTTTTATTTCACTAAAGTTAAAGAAGTAAAAAACGAAACTATTCCTATTGATGGCGATACAGTTCGCTGTATTTATGGCAACAGATGCGGCAGTACAGGTTACGTAATACAAGGCACACGAGCAACAGGGCACGCTGTTCATGTTCGCCCTGTAAATAAAAATGTTCCAATGGAGCAGGTTAGCAAAAAGGATTTGAAAAAAGAAGAAGAAAAATAATTTTTCAGTGAGTAAAAATAAAATCAACGGCAGCAATTACGATTATATTCAAACAGAAGTGCCACTTTATGGCAGCGCGCGTCTTGGAGAATGGAAACCGAATATTTTAGTGAAAACCTTCCCGACCAGCGGTATTCCTACGTATAGTTGCATTTCTTGTCCTGTAAACCTTTGGACAATTGATATTGGCTTGAACAATGGTTTTTACCCAAGAAAAATATTTAAGAAAGAATACGAATTGGATGACCATCTGGGCAATGTTCATACAACAGTGAGTGATAGGAAGAATGCTGATAGCACTGCTTTTGTGATTAGTTACAATGATTACTATCCTGGCGGGATGCTCATGCCCGGCAGAACATTCAGCTCAAATCTCTACCGCTTCGGATTTAACAAAGGCTCTGAGAAAGACGATGAAATATACGGCACCGGAAATGCCTATACTACCGAGTTTAGAGAACTGGACACCCGCTTGGGTGGCAGGTGGTGGAGCTTAGACCCGAAAGGAAAAGCATGGGAAAGCCCTTATGTGGGGTTTAGTGATAATCCGATTGTTTATAGCGACCCGAAAGGAACAGATGTAAAAGACCCGAAAGGAACCACAGAACATACTGGCAATGGAATAGCTACATCTGATAACGGAAAAACAATACACAACGACCCAAATGCAAAAGAAAGTAATTGGGATTATGGAACATGGAATAAGGAAACAGGCAAATATGACTTGCATAGTACAGATAATGAAACACAAAATTCTACTGCTAATAATACTGCTACAACTACTGACCCTCCAAAAACTGCGGCAACAGACGTAGCGAATAATACAATATATGAAGATAATAAAGATTTTTGGGCAATTTCACCTACTTTTACAAAACAAGAAATCCAAAAAGAATTAACAGACAGGGCTATAGGAATTGTTTTAGATAAAATTGAAGATTATTTGGAAGGAAAAGCAGGTGCAGAATCACCGTTAGTATTTGACCCTTACGAGTTAAATGAAAGAATATTTAAATTTCAAGCAAAAGGTAGATTGAGAACTTTAGGGTCAGGAAGTTCATTAATTTCACCAATTCTTAACCAACAACAGGAAATAATTGGCATTTACTATCTACAATACATTAACAATAAAGGAAAAGAATCATTCATAGAAAAAGAAGATTACGACTTTAAAGAAAACTATCGTAATGAAGAAAAAAAGTTTTATTAAACGCAGATGAATTATGAAAAAAAAACTAAATCATATTTTGGGAATCCTTTTTGGAATTGGTTTAATATTATTTGGGTTTATTATTTTTTTTATGTACCACAATACGCAGGAAATGGCTAATAGTTATTCTGGCATGGCTCCTGGTTTCATTAGCTTGTTGTTTATTATGTATAAATATTTAGGACGAGTAGGAACTTTTTCATTTTGGGTTATTATAGGAGGAATTGCCATTTATAAAAAACTGAATTTTTCAAAGAAAAAAAGTTAGAGGATGATGATGAGGGTAGTGTTCGGTAGTGTTCCAATTTGCACCTGCGTTTTTTAAAAATTCACAAACAGCTTTAAGTCGGTAGTGCTCTGATTGTCACCTGAGAAGTCATTTCAAAAAGATAAATCGTTAAATAAAAAAATCCTCTTCTTCGGAGAGGATTTAGGTAAGTAATTTCCAGCGCGCAGATTATGAATCATTTCAGAATGACACATTCGTTTAATTGGTATATCTATACACCTTCAAATATGCAAATCATTTTTGTTTTTCAATTGCTGAAAACTGCCGTAATCAATTCGGCTAACTCAATACCAATTCGCGCTTGCGCTTCTTCCGTGGCAGCACCGATGTGCGGAGTTAAAGCTATTTTAGGATGAGTCAAAATTTCTTTTTTAGGATGCGGTTCGTTTTCAAAAACATCCAAAGCTGCATGTTTTATTTTACCGCTGTTCAGTGCTTTTATTAAATCATTTTCATCAATAACACCACCACGCGAAGCATTTACCAAACACACGCCGACTTTCATCAAAGCAATTTCTTTTTCGGTAATCATTTTTCCGCCCGGAACATGCAAGGTAATGAAATCGCTGTTTTTCAACACATCTTCTAAACTTATTGTTTTAATGTGAATAGAAATTTTATCAACTCCTTGAATTTCCAATGCGAGCGTTGCTTCTTTCATAAAAGGATCAAACGCCAACACCTTCATTCCGCTGCCCAAAGCAATTTTCGCAACCGCTTGTCCAATACGACCGAAACCGATAATACCCAATGTTTTTCCTTTTAATTCTATTCCGTTGGCGTATTTTTTTTTCAATACATCAAACTGCGTATCGCCATTCACAGGCATTTGACGATTTGCATCGTACAAAAAACGCGACATTCCATACAAATTGGCAAACACCAATTCTGCCACCGAATGCGAAGAAGCAGCCGGAGTATTTACCACTTTTATTCCTTTTGATTTCGCATATTCCACATCAATATTGTCCATCCCTACTCCGCCTCTGCCAATTAATTTTAAATTAGGACAAGCATCTATTAATTCTTTACGAACTTTGGTAGCACTACGAACCGTAAGTGCCACATAATTATTTTCGTTAATGGCTTTCGCTAAATCTTCTTGCGCTATCTTTTCGGTGATAACTGTAAAACCTGCTTTTTCTAATAAAGATTTTCCTTGAGCATCAATGCCATCATTGGCAAGAATTTTTTTCATACATTTTATTTTAAATTATGATAAACAGATTGAACATCATCGTCTTCTTCCAACTTCTCCACTAAATTCAACACTTCTTGTTGCTGCTCTTCCGTCAATTCTGTAATAGTTGTAGGAATGCGCTCTAACTCTGCGCTGAGGATATTTACTTTTTTTGCTTCCAAGGCTTTTTGCATCGCACCAAAATCAGTGAAAGCAGTATAAATAATTATTTCGTTTTCATCCGCAACAATTTCATCCGCACCAAAATCAATCATTTCAAATTCAAATTCTTCCATATTTATATTCTCCGAAGAAATTCGGAACACACCTTTTCTTTCAAACATAAAACTCAAAGAGCCTGTTTTTCCTAACTCTCCGTTGCCACGCGAAAAATACATACGCACATTTGCAACCGTGCGTGTTGGATTATCCGTAGCACATTCTACCAAAACCCCCACTCCATGCGGTGCATAGCCCTCGTACACAATCTCTTCGTAATCGGATTGATCTTTTGCCGTCGCTCTTTTAAGAGCCGCGTCAATTCTATCTTTCGGCATATTAATGCCTTTTGCATTTTGGATAGCCAAACGCAAACGCGGATTGTAAGCAGGATCGGCGGTGCCACCTTGTTTAATCGCAATGGCAATTTCTTTCCCCATTTTGGTGAATCCCTTTGCCATGGCATCCCAACGTTTCATTTT
>JBDTAC010000040.1 GCA_039924845.1 Bacteroidia bacterium | reverse complement strand
CTGTTACCGTTACAGAAGCGCTGTTCGTGCACCCGGAGGCACTGGTTCCTGTTACTGTATAAGTAGTAGTTGCCGCTGGACTTGCCGTTACCGGACTGCCTGTCGTCGAACTTAAACCTGTTCCTGGACTCCAACTATATGTTGTGGCTCCGCCTGATGTTAATATCGTACTGCTTCCATTACAAATGCTCGTAGATGCACTTACGGTTACAGTAGGTTTTGGGTTCACCGTTACAGTTACAGAGGCAGATCCTGTGCAACCTGTTCCACTCGTTCCTATTACAGTATAAGTAGTAGAACTTGCTGGCGTTGCCGTTACTGAACTTCCTGTAGTAGCACTCAAGCCTGTACTTGGGCTCCAACTATAAGTAACAGCTCCACTAGCCGTTAAAGTAGTTCCTGAACCTCCCGTACAAATATTAGCATTCGGGCTTACGGTTACTGTCGGTGGGGGTACAAAAACAACATTCGTATCCACAGAATAACTGCATCCAGTACTTGTTGTTATGGTAACCTTATAAGTTCCGCTCTGATTGACAGTAGCTGTTTGGCTCGAAGCCCCAGCCACAATTCCTGGACCAGGAGGAACTTTTACCCAAGAATAAGTTGAGGCTCCCGCAGGTGCTGTTAATGTTGTGGTGCTTCCAAGGCATGGACCACTACCACCTGGCACTATAATTTGTAGTTTTGAACAAGAACAATCAATATATCCATAACCGAAATGTCCGCCTTGTGTGCAGCCAGCTGCAGTGAACCTGACAGTTACATTTTGTCCTACATAAGCACTTAAATTCAAAGAATTAGTTGTCCATGGCAAATAATAAACAGTACTTCCATCTTCTGAATTTGTCTTTGCGGATGTCAAAAAACCCGCAGGGGGCACTCCGCTTGCTGCTTGGACATAAAATTGCAAACACGGTATCGGATTATTACTTTGGTCATATACTTCTATTTTGAAATAAGGTTGTTCTCCATTTGGATGTCCGCCATCGTTCAAAACAACAGCGTATTTATAAGTAAATAGTGCATTTGTGGAGGAAACAGGAAAAGTTTGTTGTAATATTTCACCCTTACTGTCGGAAGAAGGATCATCGGCACTTGTACCGCAATTATAATCTAAAATGTTTTGATTGATTTTTGGACCTCCGATACGAGCAGCATAGGTTCCACCAGCGGGGTCTAACATCGGGAAATTTCCATAAGGGTCGTTTCCAGCAGCGGCACTTTCCAGTGTATGCCACTGACAAGTATTAATTCCATTGTTTAAAGCCCCGTTAAATATACCTGTTGCGGTAGTAGTTAGTGCCGCATTTGAATTTCCATTGTATCCTTTAAAACCTGTCCAACCTGTAAAATTACCATCTTCAAAATCTACATTGTTACAAGCACTTGTTAAAACTGTATAATTATTGGGATTGATAGTAGCCGTTTTTTCTGGAGGAGGAATTGGTAAGCTGTATTTTTTACGTACATACCTACGCTCTTTTTTTCGCAAATAAAATCGAAGTTCTGTCGGATTAATATACGCACCTTTTGATTTATTGAGATAAGCATAATAATCACTCCAATTGAAGCCAGCAAGAGAATCTGCTCCTGCAAAAATAAAATCAGCAGGAATAGCTGTTTTAGTTACATTTTTTTGAGCTGAAGTTTCTTGTGCTCCAACAAAATTAGATAGTGCAAAAAGAATAGCAAAAATTAATAATGTACTTTTTTTTGGTAGTTTTTTTTTCATAATTATATTTTAATATTCAATAAAAAACAGTCAATTTCTTCTTATTCTTGGATACAATTATTTGAATCTCCTACTTTTATTAAAAAGGCAAATTTATATCTTTTGATGACAAAAGCAAATTTTTACAAAAAATTTAATCGAACGTCAGTTGAATTTCATCAAAAAGCGAATGAAAAAACAGTTGTTTGTGAGGCTTCAAAAAAATAATTTTTTGACCCGTATTTTTAAGGTTTATTTTGGCGATAATAATTCGCTAAATATTTTTTGATGTCTTCATTTTCAGGATCTATCTCCAAGCCTTTCTTATACCACTGAATAGCATTTACAGCCGCCTTTCTCGCCATATACACATTTCCAATATCTACATAATAAACAGAAGATTTATACCCTGCAATAATTGCATTTTGATTCAAATTAATGGCTTCATCATATCGTTGTTCTGAAATATAAACAACCGTTAAATTGGTATACGATTTCAAAAAATCAGGACGAAGTGCAATGGATTTCAAATATAACTTTTCTGCAGAAGGGAAATCGCCTGTTAATTGTCTGCAAAAAGCTAAATTATAATACGCTTCTACATACGTTGAATCAATGGCAAGTGCCTTCTCAAACAAAGGCATTGCCTCTTTATAACGTTTAAAAAAAGCATAATAAGCCATGCCTAAATTATTTAATGAAGTAACGTAATCGGGATAAATACGAATCGCATCTTCGTAATTAGTAACTACATCATTGGCAAATTTCACTTTATCAGATTGAGAATAATGATTTGTATTATCATAAATAAAAGAGAGACTTTTGGCTGCCAACAAAGCATGTAGTTTTGCTGACTCCGGAACATTCTTAATATCGTGCGCATAAAGTGTGTAATGATTTTTCCAATCTGGATTACGAATAATAACGCGACACGAACACAATACGAGTAAAATACTTACAAGAAAAAAGAAATTTTTATGCTCCGAAAAATTAATTTTTTGAACCGTATTTTTATATGGAATTTTAAAAAAATCGAAAATTAAAATAGCTACAACGATGCAAAAACCAAGCGAAGGAATGTACATAAATCGTTCTGCAATAATGCCTACTGCTGGAACTACCACATTTAAAAACATCGAAGCGGTGATAAAAAAATAAAGTATCCCGAAAAAAATAATTTTTTTCGTTTTTATTTTATAGACTGCCCATCCAGTAATAGCAAGCGTAAATATTCCAGAAACGAGTATTATTAAATAATTAGGTTCCGTTATCGGGATAGTATTATAACCATAATAGCACGTCAAATACACCGGAAAAACAAGTAATTTATAATAATAAGCAAGTGTGAAAAATCCAATTGGGATGCGTGAAAAAAGATTTCCTTTATGGATATAAAGTGGATTTTCGATAAAAATATACGAACGAATAGTAGGATTATCATGCATTAACAATTTAACACCTATACGCATTGCAATCAAACCAATAAGGATAGCACCTATTACAAAAAATATTTTTTTAGGAGTTGTTTTTGTAAAAAAATAAAGTGTCAGTGGAATAATGGCTAAAAATGTCATTACATCCATCTTTGATAACCAGGCAAAGGCAAATACAAAGCTTCCAAAAAATAAAAATCTAATTTTTTCAGATTCTGTATACTTCAGAAAAAAATAAAGTGAAACGAGACTTCCAAAAAAGCTCAGCAAACAATCTCTGTTTTTCAAACTATCCACCACTTCCGAGTGCAGCGGAAGCACCAAAAATAATATGGTGATGAGAAGTGGTAATATGAAATGTGCATTTTTAAATAATTTTTCCAATAAAAAAAACAAAAAAATACACGTGAGCGCATAAATCAAAATATTAATAAAATGACTGATATGTGGATTTTTTCCAAAAAGCTGATATTCGATGGCGTACGTTACTTTTACGATGGGTCGGTAGCCGTAATTTTGCAATTGATTAACGGCATAACGTGTCGTAAAAATTTCAGGAATGCCCTTAAAACCTTTCTCAATTTGCGGATTATTAAGTGTTACAAATTCATCGTCCAGCGCAAAATTGTTTTTTATTCCGTTCCCGTAAATCAATATACAAAGCGCAATCAGAAAAAAAGAAATTTTTATTTTCCGTGTGAAAAAATATTTTTTCGGATGCTCTTTTTCAGGATTTTTTTGGGATTGTTTTTTTTGCATTTCGAAAAATTATTTTTCCGGAGTTGTTTCTTTCACATCAAATTGCAAGATTTTTAAATCGTTCCAAAAGTTGGGATACGACTTTTTTACAACTTCCGGATCTTCAATTTCTATTTTATCATACACCAATGCAAACGCCGAAAATGCCATCGCCATGCGGTGATCTTCGTATGTCTCAAAACGAATTTCTTTTGTTACGTCTATTTCTATTGGCATTTCGCGTGCTTCCAAGGTGTTCGGCAAAGCTTCTTTGGCAATAATATTTATCTTTTTAAATTCATTTATCAAAGCCTGAATACGATCTGTTTCTTTAATTTTAAGCGTTGATAATCCATTCAGAAAAAAAGTTATTTTTAGTGCAGCAGCAGTAACAGCAACCGTTTGCACAATATCTGGACAATCCGAAAAATCAAATCCAAAATGTGCTTCTTCAACTTTTGTTTTCGTCAACAAAATTCCATTTTCTATGAACGTTGTTTTCACTCCGAAAAAAGAAAATAATTCCGCCACTACACTGTCGCCTTGCAAACTTTCTTTTTTCAATCCGATAATTTTTAAATCCACATTTTCAGCTAAAGCCGCCATCGCATACCAATACGAAGCCGCACTCCAATCTCCTTCAATGTCATAAAAAGCCTGTTCTTTTTCTATGTAATAATCTTGCTTGCTAATGGAAATTGCATTGTCGTGCCAGTTACCATACACACCAAAATATTCCATAATTTTCAATGTCATGTTGATATAAGGACGCGATTTAGCAGCACCTTTAAAATGTATCGTCAAGCCACCAAATAAAACAGGCGCAATTAATAATAATGCGGAGATGTACTGACTGCTTACGTTTCCGTCCACTTCAATTTCTCCACCTTTCAATTCTTTGCCTTCAATTTTTAATGGAGGATATCCTTCTTCACCCAAATAATCAATCTTTGCGCCTAATGCTCGCAAGGCATCCACCAATATTTTAATCGGGCGTTCTTTCATCCTTTGCGAGCCCGTTAAAATGTGCGTTCCTTTTTGTGTCGCGAAAAATGCACATAAAAATCGCATCGTTGTTCCGGCAGCGCCGACATCATATTCTTTTGTTTTTCCAAATTGAAAATTATTTTTTTTTAACTGCGCTAAAATAGTTTTCATCGTTTCCGTATCCTGCGCTTCCGCGATGTTTTTTATCTCGAAAATATCTTTACACAATTGCTGAATAATCAACACGCGATTGCTTTCACTTTTAGAAGTAGTGAGATGAATAGTACCGAATAAATTTTTGTTTTTTTTCGAGATTTGATAAATCATTTCAGGAGGATTGAGCGCTTAACATATTCGTTTCTTCCGTATAATAGTGGAGCGATTTTATAATCATTTCTGCATTACAAGATTGATTGATGGAAACATTTCCGATGCCATTTAATAGCGTGAAATTAATAATTCCTGTATCATTTTTCTTATCGTGTTTCATTAATTCCATCAAACGGTTTGTATCGAAATAATTTAATTTTACTACCTCAAAATTAGTCAAAATAGTTTCCGTAATTTCTTGCAATTCGGCAGCCGACAAAAACTTTTTTTTGTACGAAATAAATGCTTCACAAATCATTCCAATGGCTACTGCTTCTCCATGCAACAAAGGTTTTCCATCACTTTCGAGCGCATAACTTTCCAAGGCATGACCAATAGTATGTCCGAAATTTAATGCTTTTCGAATTCCTGTTTCGGAAGGATCTTTCAGCACAATTTCATTTTTAATTTTCACGGAAGTAAAAATATTTTTTTCTAATTCCGAAATAGTATTTACATCGATATTTTTTAATTCTTCCCAATACGTTTTATCTGCCACCAAAGCATGTTTCAGCATTTCGGCAAAGCCAGAAAATAATTGTTTTTTATTGACTGTTTTTAAAAAAGGCGGATAAATGTAAACCGCTCGTGGCGAGCTAAACAAGCCAATTTCATTTTTCAGATGATCTAAATCAATTCCTGTTTTTCCGCCAACAGAAGCATCTACTTGCGATAATAAAGTGGTTGGAATATTAATAAAATCAATACCGCGCTTAAATGTAGAAGCAATAAATCCGCCCATATCGCTGATTACGCCGCCACCTAAATTAATGAGCAACGATTTTCTATCAGCTCCCAATTCACTTAGCGTGCGCCAAATCTGTGTGCAAATTTCAATGTTCTTATTTTCTTCGCCGCTTTCTATTTCAATGATCTCAGCCTTTTCGAGAAAAAAAACTTCTTCAATTAATTTGGGTAAACAATGTTTCAAGGAATTTTCGTCCACCAAAATAAAAATTTTGCGTTCGCTTTGAGAGGTTGGTTTTTGAAAAAAATGTGTGATCTCCGTAAACACATTTTCGCCGATGTAAACGGAATAATTTTGTGCAGGGACGATACTACTTTTTGTTTTCATAATTTACTGGCAATCACAAAGAAACAAATAAGAAAAATGTCTTCCAAATTTACCTGTCCGAAAAAATATTTTTTCAAGGTACTAAAATTTCTTTCGGAAAACACAGAAAATATTTTCTCACCGTTTTGGAAAGCATCGAAATATTTAATTGATCGGAAGCGGCAGCAATATCCGTTACATCGCCATTTTTGAATAAAATATTGATACGAATATCGCTCGGCAAATAAGCATTATTTGTTACATTTCCAGTAAATGTAAAATAGGAAATTTCCTTTTCATCAATACCAAAATATTTTTTTGTTTTTTGTTGATACGCCGAAATTATTTTTTCATCAAAAGGTTGATTTTGCAATTCGGTTTTATACAATTTTCGATTGACCATTTTTTGACAAAGCGTGGAAAGTACAAAGTCTTCGCACTTCGTCCAAGCTTTTACAGAAGCAAAAATATCGGTGTCGTCCAATTCAGAAAAAATCTGAAGCAAATTTTCGTCCTTCAAAAAATTATTTTTTGTGTGATGATGATATAGAAATTCGCGAAAAGCGGGAGTGCAAAATAATTCTACTTTTTGAAGCGCTAATTCTTTTGCTCGTTTTAAAATTTGTATTAATAAATGTTCCGCAGAAAGTACCGTTTTATGCAAATACACTTGCCAATACATCAATCTACGAGCAATAATAAATTTTTCGATGGAATAAATTCCTTTCGCTTCCACCACCAATTCATCGTTTACCACATTCAACATTTTAATAATTCTGTCGGAACTGATAACGCCTTCGGAAACGCCCGTGTAAAAACTATCGCGCTTCAAATAATCCAACCTGTCCATATCCAACTGACTGGAAACAAGCTGATGCAGAAACTTTTTTTTGTATTCGTTTTTAAAAATTTGAATGGCGAGCGAAAGTTTTCCGTTAAATTCTGTATTTAATTTTTTCATAAAAAGCTCGGAAATGTCCTCGTGACTGATATTGTGGACAATACTTTTTTCCAGCGCATGCGAAAAAGGACCGTGCCCAATATCGTGCAATAAAATCGCGACATTCACAGCCTGTGCTTCTTTCGCGCTTATTTTATGACCTTTCGAACGAATCACATCAATTGCTTCGCCCATCAAATGCATCGCGCCAAGCGCGTGATGGAAACGTGTATGCAAAGCGCCCGGATATACTAAATTGGTTAATCCCAATTGTTTGATACGCCGCAAACGCTGGAAATACGGATGTTCGATGAGATCAAAAGTTAATTCGTCAGGAATGCTGATAAATCCATAAACAGGATCATTTATTATCTTTCTTTTGTTTGGTTTCAAATCGTTTTCTGTTAAATCATGTTAAAAAAATATTTTTTCAAACTACTTTAAAACCTTTTATTTTAAGGGTTTTTGGAGTATTTTATCTTTCCTAATTTAGGTACTAAACTTTTTTTTCCTAATTTTTAACTACCTTTATAAACCGAATAAATCGGGAATGAAGATATATCTTTTTTATGGAAAAAGTAACCGTATTGTGGGCTGATGATGAAATTAGCCATTTGAAACCGCACATTCTTTTTTTAGAAGAAAAAGGATATCACGTAACCACTGCTAACAGCGGCGACGAAGCGCTTGAATTGATTGCAAAAAATAATTTCAACATTGTTTTGTTGGATGAAAATATGCCTGGATTATCTGGTTTGGAAACGCTTTCGCGGATAAAAAACACACACGCAGATCTTCCCGTAGTGATGATTACCAAAAGCGAAGAGGAATCCATTATGGAAGACGCGATTGGTTCAAAAATTTCGGATTACCTTATAAAACCTGTCAATCCAAAACAATTGCTTTCCTCACTTAAAAAAACATTGGATAAAAAACGTTTGGTAAGCGAAAAAACAACTTTGAATTATCAGCAAGAATTTCGCAATATTGGGATGTCGTTAAGCGACCGATTAAGCTTGAAAGAATGGGAAGAGGTGTATAAAAAATTAATTTATTGGGAGTTGGAATTGGACAAATCCAACGACGAGAGTATGGCGGAAATTTTGAAAATGCAAAAAACAGAAGCCAATAAATTATTCGGAAAATTTATCGAAAAAAACTATTTGAATTGGCTAAATGGAAAAAGCACTGAAACTCCGCTTCTTTCGCATACTTTGCTAAAAAACAAATTAGCTCCGATGCTCGAAAAAGACGATTGTGTTTTCTTAATTCTGATAGATAATTTACGTTACGATCAATGGAAATTATTACAACCTATTTTAAATGATTATTTCCGAACAGATACCGAAGAAATATTTTTTAGCATTTTGCCTTCTGTTACACAATACGCCCGGAATGCTTTATTTGCAGGTTTAATGCCATCTGAAATAGAAAAAAAATTTCCAACAATGTGGATTAATGACGAAGAAGACGAAGGAAAAAATTTACACGAAGAAGATTTTTTAGCCGCGCAATTAAAACGCTGGGGGAAGGATATAAAATTTTCGTACAACAAAATTACCACACACGCCAACGGAAAAAAATTAGCCGAAAACATTAATAATTTAATGGGCAATAAGCTGAATGTAATTGTTTATAATTTTGTGGATATGTTATCGCACGCGCGCACCGAAATGGAAGTTATCCGTGAGTTAGCGGATGACGAAGCAGCTTATCGTTCGCTCACGGTTTCGTGGTTTGAGCATTCTCCTTTGCAAGATATTATGAAACAAATTGCTGCAAAAAAAGCAAAAGTTTTGCTTACCACCGATCACGGAACTATCAAAGTTACCGAGCCATCTAAAGTAATTGGAGATAAAAATACGAATACCAATTTGCGCTACAAACAAGGTAAAAGCTTGGATTATGTGGCGAAAGATGTGTTCGAAATAAAAAATCCGGCAGATGCTTTTTTACCGAAGCAACACGTGAGTACGCGTTTTGTTTTTGCGAAAGAAGATTTATTTTTTGCGTATCCAAACAATTACAATCATTATGTTACTTATTACCGAAATACTTTTCAGCACGGAGGTGTTTCGATGGAAGAAATGATGATTCCGGTAATTACACTTAGCGCCAAATAAAAAAATGTCAAAAATGTTTCACCTAAAAACACTGGATGACGCTGCTAAAACAGCCGATTCGTTTTTAAAAACATTTCCCGAAAAAAAAGTTTTTGCATTCTATGGAAATATGGGCGTAGGAAAAACTACTTTTATAAAAGCATTGTGTGAACAGCTTGGAACAACTGACAATACAAGTAGTCCAACGTTTTCTATTGTAAACGAATACAAAGGTCGCGATGAAAAAAAAATTTTTCATTTCGATTTTTATCGCATCAAAAACGAAAGTGAAGTGTACGATTTAGGATACGAAGATTATTTTTACAGCGCCGCTTATTGCTTTATTGAATGGCCCGAAAAAATAAATTCCCTTATTCCTGAAAACACTGTGCACGCACACTTTACATTAAACGGAGAAGAACGCATAATTACGGTTGCATGAAAAAACAATTTTACAAACACAAAATATGAGTACATCAAAAGAAATTTATCTACCGATTTTAAAAGGCGGATTGCTTCCGCAAGAAGAAATGTTGGAAGTGACTCGAAAAAAAGGTCATTTATACATCGGGATTCCACGGGAAATTTCGTTTCAAGAAAACAGAGTTGCTTTGGTTCCTGATGCCGTAGCCTTACTCGTTAATAACGGACACAACGTAGTGGTAGAAACGAATGCCGGAAAAATGGCAAACTTCCAAGACAACGATTACAGCGAAGCTGGAGCACAAATTGTATACACGCCGGAAGAAGTTTACAAAGCCGATATTATTTTAAAAGTTGCACCTCCTTCGCCAGAAGAAATTGAAATGATGCCGATCAGACAAACATTATTTTCTGCGTTGCAACTCACGACGCAATCACAAGATTTTGTGAAAAAATTAATGACAAAAAAAGCAACTGCTATTGCCTTTGATTGGATAAAGGATCAAGATGGAATTTTCCCTATTATCCGCTCTATGGGTGAAATTGCTGGCGGAACATCCATTCTGATTGCCGCAGAATATTTGAGTAATGTAAATAACGGACAAGGCTCTATTTTAGGTGGAATTTCCGGAATTTCTCCTACCGAAGTGGTCATTCTCGGAGCCGGAACAGTGGGTGAATTTGCAACACGTGCAGCACTCGGATTGGGCGCATCTGTAAAGGTTTTCGACAATTCTGTTTATCGCCTACGCAGATTGCAAAGCGCGATTGGCGCACGTATTTTTACTTCGGTAATTCAACCACGCGTACTTTCTAAACAATTAAAAAATGCCGATGTCGTAATTGGTGCTATGCGTGCTACACAAGGCAGAACGCCTTGTATCGTTTCAGAAGATATGGTGAGTGAAATGAAAGTGGGCTCAGTTATTATTGATGTAAGTATCGATCAAGGAGGTTGTTTTGAAACATCTAAAGTAACCAATCATACCAATCCTGTTTTCAGGAAACACGGAGTAACGCATTATTGCGTTCCGAACATAGCATCAAGAGTTTCCAGAACAGCATCGTACGCACTTAGCACTATTTTTTCGCAAATTTTATTAAACATTGGGGACAAAGGCGGCGTGGAGAATATGTTAAAAAATGATCACGGAACATGTAACGGCGTTTATATTTACAAAGGTTTTTTGACCAATAAATACCTCGCGGATACTTTCCGTTTGCCTTTTAAAAATATCGAATTATTAATGGCTGCGATGAAATAAATTTGATTTGAAAATTTGAAAATGTGCAAATTACTAATTCAAAAAAAACCTTGCCTTTCTGAAATAATTCAGAATCTGTCCGAAGGGAAATATCCATTAAACATAGTGTCCTTGCTGCGTTCTTTATTAGAAATTTTGCAAAAAAGGTATTCGAAAAAATAATTTTTCAAACTCGTTTTTGATTTTTTATTTCAGACGAAAAAAGGTGCTTCAAAAAAATAATTTTTCAAACAATCATTCCGGCAGCAAGTGTTTCGTTGGTTGCTTCGTCAATCAAAATAATACTTCCGGTAATTCGGTTACGAGCATATTTATCAAAAAATAAAGGCTGAGTCGTTTTGATGGAAATCCGCGCAATGTCGTTTAAGCCAATTTCTTTATCGTTTTCAATCCGATGCAAAGTGTTGATGTTCATTTTATATTTTATTTCTTTCACCACGCAGCGAACTTCTTTGGAAGTATGTTTAATAATATATTTTCCGTTCAGCATTAATTTTTTTTCATTCAGCCAACAAATCATCACCTCTAAATTTTGAGAAATTTCAGGCTTATTATTTTCACGCACAATCATATCTCCACGACTAATATCAATTTGATCTTCCAGCGTAAGCGTTACCGACATGGGCGCAAAAGCTTCCTCTACCGATCCGTCAAATGTTTCGATGGATTTTATTTTCGACACAACACCAGAAGGAAGCGCCATTACTTTGTCTCCTTTTTTAAAAACGCCACCTGCAATTCTTCCTGCATATCCTCTGTAATCGTGATAATCAGTGCTATGCGGACGAATTACATATTGCACCGAAAAACGACAATCAATTAAATTATTATCGCTACCAATGTGAATGGTTTCTAATAAATACAACAATGGCGAGCCTTTGTACCATTTCATATTCTCCGAACTATCTACCACATTATCGCCTTTTAGCGCGCTAATCGGAATAAAGCGAATATCTGTTATTTCTAATTTCGAAGCAAAATTTTCAAATTGTTTTTTGATGTCTTCAAAAATTTTTTCATCGTAATTCACCAAATCCATTTTATTCACACACACCACAATGTGTGGAATTTTCAGCAATGACGCGATAAACGCATGACGGCACGTTTGTTCAATCACGCCTTTACGTGCGTCAATCAACACAATGGCAAGGTTTGCCGAAGACGCGCCGGTAACCATATTCCGCGTGTATTGAATGTGTCCAGGAGTGTCTGCAATAATAAACTTACGTTTGGGCGTAGTAAAATAACGGTACGCAACATCAATGGTAATGCCTTGTTCACGCTCTGCACGCAAGCCATCTGTGAGCAAAGCAAGGTTTACATATTCTTCTCCGCGTTGCTCGCTGGTACGTTTAATCGCTTCGTACTGATCATCAAAAATCGCTTTGCTATCATACAGCAGACGTCCAATCAGCGTACTTTTCCCATCATCCACACTTCCTGCGGTAGTAAAACGCAACAATTCCATATTCAAATTATTTCCTATCGTATCGACTTCAAACATTAAGTATTTCCTTTGTATTTGAAGCCAAATTTACATTTTATATTCAGAGACTTGAATGTGTCTTTAATAATTTAATTTTTATTGAGATTAAAAAAATCGTGATACCCACAAATCACTTTCAAAAATTAATTTTTTGAGGCGTAAAAAAAGCCCTCATTTTGAGAGGGCTTTAGAATTAATTTTTTGAGAGTAGTCTGTTATCTGACAACAGATACATGCCCGATGTATTGATGGTTATGTCCTAAAAAATCTTTAGCAACAATTTTCCAAACATATACATCTTGTTGAACGATGTTTGCTCCTCCCATTACTTTACCGTCCCAACCTTGACTGAGATTAGTGGTAT
>JBDTAC010000039.1 GCA_039924845.1 Bacteroidia bacterium | reverse complement strand
AATCCTGGTCCCGGAAAAGGATGACGACCTAAAATAGCATCATCAATTTCCAATACTTTTCCCACTTTTCGAACTTCATCTTTAAATAAAGATTTGAGTGGTTCTACAATTTTTAATTTCATCGTTTCTGGCAAACCGCCAACATTATGGTGCGATTTAATAGTTGCCGATGGACCTTTTACAGAAACAGATTCTATCACATCTGGATAAATTGTTCCTTGTGCCAACCATTTTACATCCTTTATTTGTTGGGCTTCTTGATCAAAAATATCTATAAATGTTTTACCGATTGCCTTGCGTTTTTTTTCTGGATCGCTCACTCCTGAAAGAGCCTCGTAAAAACTTTTTTTCGCATCCACTCCTTTCACATTCAAGCCCATATTTTTATAGGATGCAAGTACATTTTCAAATTCATCTTTTCGCAACAAACCGTTATCCACGAAAATGCAAAATAAATTTTTACCGATGGCTTTGTGTAACAAAACTGCCGCCACACTCGAATCAACTCCACCCGATAAACCCAACACTACTTTATCATTTTGCAATGTATTTTTTAATTCCGAAACCGTTGTTTCAACAAAGGAATCGGGTGTCCAATTTTGAGAACAATGACAAGTATTTACAACAAAATTTTTCAATAAAATTAAACCTTCAGTAGAATGAAAAACTTCGGGATGAAATTGAATTCCAAACGTTTTTTCTTCTTTAATTTGAAAACCTGCCACTTTCACATCGTGTGTACTTGCCACAATTTCAAAATTTTCAGGAACCTTTGTAATCGTGTCTGCATGCGACATCCAAACTTGTGAGTTCAGAGAAATTTTTTCAAATAATTTATTTTTATCGTTTACAAACGACAAATTTGCACGACCATATTCTCTATTTTTAGATGGCAACACTTCGCCTCCATTTTGTTTTGCTAAAAGTTGTGCTCCGTAACAAATCCCAAGTAAAGGAATTTTATTTTTTATAGCTGATAAATCAGGATTGGGTGAATTGGAATCTCTCACAGAAAAAGGACTTCCAGAAAGAATAACACCTTTTATATTTTTTGTAATCGAAGGGAAATGATTAAACGGATGAATCTCACAATACACATTTAGTTCGCGCACTCTGCGTGCGATGAGTTGCGTGTATTGTGATCCGAAATCAAGTATTAAAATAGTTTCTTGCATCTGGCAAATATAAAGATTTTATAGATTTATTTATTTTCTGAATGCTCTGATATAACTATTAATCTGGAATCAAATGGATGCAACGATTCTTTTAAAGTTTCGATAAAATGCTTCCCATTTTTCAAATAATAGGGAATAAAATTATCATAACGTTCCTGCATTTTCTTTTCCGGAAAAAGCGTTGATTTTATTTTTCTTAACCGATTAATTGTAACTTCTTGTTTTTGTTTTTCCGCTTTCAAAAAACGATTTTCAATGTTCTTCAACGCATTTATTGTTTTCTGCATTTCGGCTTCTACCAAAGGTTTTAAGCTGCCATCTATATTCGCTGCTTTGTCGGAAAGTGCTAAAAATATTTTTTTCAACTCATTCGTTTCAACTTCCAAATTCACTTCGGTTTCACTATTATTTTTCACAAAATCTTTCACCAATTCTTCTTCTGAAAAAAATAGTTTTTCAAAATCAATTTTCAAGCTTTTTATTTTTTCAGAAATAACAGAATCTAGCCACAAAACAGAATTTCGCAACATCAAAACAGGAAAATTAATTTGGTGATGTTCGAACATTTCTTTGTATTGAAACCAATACGAAATTTCTCCTGGTCCGCCGATATAAGCCAAGTTTGGTAATATTTTTTCTTGATACAAACAGCGCAACACCACATTTGGACTAAATTTTTCGGGATAATTTTCTAATTCTTCCAAAATTTCTTTTTCCGAAAACACCAATTCAGTATGTTGAATTTGATACTTTCCGTTTTCAAAAATAATTCTTCCGCGTACTTTTTCTGTTACATAAAAACAATTGATTTCGCGCGGATTTACAATAGCTGAAATATTTTGTTTCGCTAATTTTTCAATCGCATTTTGAACCAAATGAAAATTCGTGTTATTTAAAATATCGTCTTTTAATATGTCAGAAAAACATTTTTTTAAACGCTTATCTGCCGCATCTATCACCACCAAGCCATACGTTCCGAAAAGCTCACTCACCAAGTATTTTGTCGCTTCTGCGAGATTATTATTTTTCAAATACGCATCCGAAAAAAGTTGAACTAAATAATTGGCATTTTCACTTTCGCCCATTATTTTTTTCAGTTCTTCTAAATAATTTTTAAGCGAATCGGTCTTAATTTCCCCAACAGGAATACCACTATTTTCAGCATTTTCCCATTTCAACGTTTTCCCGAAAAGATGAATGTGATTGATTTCTTCAAAATCATGATCTTCGGAAGCCATCCAATAAACAGGAACAAAATGCTTGTCCGGAAATCTTTTTTTCAATTCTTCCGCCAAATTAATGGTAGAAATTATCTTGTAAATAAAATAAAGTGGTCCAGTGAAAAGGCATAATTGATGACCAGTAGAAACGGTGAAAGTATTTTCGTTTTTTAGCGATTCAATGTTTTGAAAAACAAGCGGAAATCTTTTTTCTGAAATTCTATTTTGTTCTTTGAGAACATCCACCAAAGTCGTTCTATCTATTTTTTCTTTCGATTTATCAGCTATAGCTTGTTCGAAAAAATTTATTTCAGGAGCATATTTATAAAAAGACGCGAGTGATTTTTCGCCCTTCAAATAATCAAGGATTAATGAAGGAAATTGATGTGTTTCGGAAAGCGGAATAAAAGATGTTTGCACGCGACAAATTTACGAAAAAACCGTTCCGTGCAAGTCATAATCTTCGGCACTTGTTATTTTTATTGGAGCAAAATCGCCAATGCGAATAAAATTATTTTTGGCTTCTACCAACACTTCATTATCCACTTCGGGCGAATCAAATTCAGTGCGACCGATAAAATAATCTCCTTCTTTTCTGTCAAATAAAACAGACATTATTTTGCCAATTTTTTTAAAATTTAATTCGTTTGAAATGCTTTGCTGAATTTCCATAACCTCTTCTGCTCTTTGCTGTTTAAGGATTTCAGGCACATCGTCATTTAATTTATACGCATGCGTATTTTCTTCGTGAGAATAAGTAAAAATTCCCAAACGGTCGAATTTTGTTTCCGCTACCCAATCTTTCATTTCCGAAAAATCTTTTTCGGTTTCACCCGGATAACCTGCTATCAAAGTAGTTCTGATTGCAATTTCAGGAACTTTATCGCGAATGGCATTTACCAAATCAATCGTTTTTTGTTTCGTAGTTCCTCTGCGCATTGATTTCAGCATCGCATCGCTGATGTGCTGCAAAGGCATATCTAAATAATTACACACTTTTTTATTTTCGCGCATCACATCCAACACATCCATCGGAAAGCCGCTCGGAAAGGCATAATGCAAACGAATCCAATCAATTCCTTCCACCTCTGAAAGACGCGAAATCAGTTCAGCTAAATTTCTTTTTTTATAGATATCCAATCCGTAATACGTCAAATCTTGCGCAATTAAAATTAATTCTCTCGTTCCTTTTTTGGCAAGAGATTCAGCTTGTTTCACCAAATTTTCAATGGGTGTAGAAATATGATTTCCGCGCATCAACGGAATGGCGCAAAAAGAACAAGGACGATCGCAACCTTCCGAAATCTTAAAATAGGCGTAATGAATGGGAGTTGTGAGCACACGTTCTCCAATTAATTCGTGTTTATAATCAGCTTTTAATGTTTTTAAAAGTCTTGGTAAATCGCGTGTTCCGAAATAACTGTCCACCTCTGGAATTTCTTTTTCTAAATCTGCTTTGTAACGTTCGCTGAGGCATCCGGTAACATATAATTTATCCACTAAACCTTCTTTTTTCGCATCTACATACCGCAAAATCGTATCAATGCTTTCTTGTTTAGCATTGTCGATAAAACCACACGTATTGATGATAACAATTCCAGCGTCATCTTTCAAACTTTCGTGTTCTACTTCAAATTTATTCGCGCGCAATTGCCCCATTAATACTTCGCTGTCGTAAGTATTTTTCGAGCAACCGAGCGTAATAACGTTTACTTTATTTTTTTTGAGTGTTTTTGTTTTCAAAGAAAAAGATTTTTTAAGCTCTTGAAAAATTAATTTTTGAAAAGCGAATCTACAAATTCTGTTTTGTTGAATATTTGTAAATCGTCTATTTTTTCGCCTATTCCGATGTATTTCACCGGAATTTTAAATTGATCCGAAATACCAATAACAACGCCACCTTTAGCTGTCCCATCTAATTTTGTGAGCGCCAAGGCATTTACTTCCGTGGCAGCCGTAAATTGTTTGCATTGTTCAATCGCATTTTGTCCGGTAGACGCATCCAGCACCAATAAAATTTCGTGCGGGGCATCCTGAATCACTTTCTGCATTACTTTTTTAATCTTAGAAAGTTCATTCATTAAATTTATTTTGTTGTGCAATCGTCCTGCCGTATCGATAATGACTACATCCGCATTTTTTACTTTCGCCGATTGAAGCGTATCAAACGCCACAGCAGCAGGATCTGCACCAGCATTTTGCGTTACAATATCTACGTCCGAACGTTTTGCCCAAATCACTAATTGTTCACTGGCGGCAGCGCGAAACGTGTCCGCAGCGCCTAACACCACTTTTTTTCCTGCTTTTTTAAATTGATGCGCCAATTTCCCAATCGTAGTTGTTTTTCCGACGCCATTAACGCCCACGACCATTATCACGTAAGGTTTTTTATCACTTAAAATATCGAAATCGGCAGGATTGTTTTTGTCGTTTCCAACTAATAATTCGGAAATTTCGTGTTTCAATAAATCGTTTAATTCGGATGTTTCAACACGGCGTTTTTCAGCAACGCGTTTTTTTAAGCGATCAATAATTTTGAGGGAAGTTTGAACGCCCACATCAGAGCTTAATAAAATTTCTTCGATCTTTTCGAGTAATTCATCGTCAATCGTGGCTTTTCCGAGTATAGCATTGGCTATTTTGCTAAATAAATTTTGCTTCGTAACAAATAGACCTTTGTCTAAGGTTTCTTTTTTTTCTTTATTGAAAAAGCCGAAAATGCCCATGAATTTGGAGTCTGAAAAAATATTTTTTTGGAAAGACTTGTCTAAAAAAATAAAACTTCCCTTCGGTCAGAAAAGAAGTTTTACAATTATTCTCTTGCGAAAATTTTATTTTGACGCCAAGAAATCTTTGATGTGATCGTTGTGAACTATTTCTTCCTTGAACGTGTAAGCACCTGTTTTAGGCGATCTTACCATTTTAATCACTTTCGTAAAATCTTTTCCTTTACCTGATTTTAATGTTGCAACTGTTTTCTTTGCCATGTTTTTAGGTATTTAATCGTTATCTGAAATAACGAATTATTTAATTTCTTTATGAACGGTCATTTTTTTCAAAATAGGATTGTACTTTTTCAGCTCAATTCTATCTGGAGTGTTTTTTTTATTTTTAGTAGTAATGTAACGCGAAGTTCCAGCTTTACCGCTTTCTTTGTGTTCAGTACATTCTAAAATTACCTGTATTCTATTGCCTCTTTTAGCCATTTTGTGGAGATTTTAAAAAATTATTTTGCTAAGAAACCTTTTTCTCTGGCCTCTTTCATGC